>JAGOLA010000094.1 GCA_017994375.1 Candidatus Omnitrophota bacterium
ACGATGCTCTTAGCCACGATATATCCGAAGGTGGAATATGTTTATTTACTAATTATAAGATAGAAATAGACCAACCTATAAAATTAAAAATATATTTACCGGAATTAAAAAAACCTGTTTCAACCTTAGGAAAAGTTATAAGACGTAATGAAACCAATGATGCCCAATTTTCCTACCTATTAGGAATACAATTTACTAAAATTTCTCCGGAAGACCATCTTAAAATTACTAATCATCTAAAGTATTATATTGTAAAGGGTTAACGCTATTAGCTAAAAACCTTTTTGCCTTTTCTAGGATACCTATGGTATAATTAAGATGTTTATTTTTAGGCTGTGTTAGCTGATATAAAGACCTTACGGTAGCCTGGTGTCGTCTCTCTGGTTGCTGTATTGTTCTTACTAACACAGCCTTGTTTTTATTGCGAGAATATGTTTCTCCCAAAGAAGAAAAATCTTATTCTTCTATTCGTAACAATAATTCTTTCTTTCTTATTGACAGAAATAGCATGCCGGTTAATCTTGCCAAATCCTTTAAAACCTTCCCAGTTACTAAAAATTAAACCCTATGAAGAAAATCCCTATGTTTTACAAAGACGCCCTTTTGCTCTCTTCCATATTCCGCACTCTCATTATATTCAATCTGTTGCAGGGAAAAATATAAATTATGCTATTAATTCTTTTGGATTTAGAGAGCGAGAAATCGATCAGACCCCTCAAAAAAATACGAAAAGGCTACTAGTTATTGGTGATTCTATTACCGAAGGACACGGGGTGCAAACCCAAGATCGATTTACTAACCTGTTACAAAACAGTGTTAAAAATTTAGGTTGGGAAATAATAAACTGTGGTATGCAAGGGGGTTCGCCTTTATCTTACGCTTTAAATATCAATCGTTATTTATACCTTAACCCAAATGCAATTTTAATAATACTTTTTGATAATGATCTTTTTGATGACCGAAGTATAGAGCATGAATATGATAAATTTAGATATCTAGAAAATCCTTATCTTTTTAAAAAAAACAAACCTTTGAGCTTCATTTTTAAATCACGTTTTTTACAATTGCTATACCAAATTTTACATACTTATTGCTGTCCACCACCTTTAGGAGAAGTCGAAAAAATTATTTATAATAATAAATACGATTTACAGGCACAAAAAGAATGGGAAATTATAAAAGAGATTAAAAATAACCGCTGGCCTGATTCTTCCTCTATATTAAATTACCAGTGGCAATTAAGCCAATCTTATCTTGATTATATTATTAAAATATTTAAAAGGGGGGAAATACCTATCCTTATTATTAACTTTACCGATAAAAATCCCTACGGTTCTAATATTAATGCCTGGAAATACAGTTGTATGCAAAATATAAAAATAACTGCTTGGACTAAAGAAAATGATTTACCTTTTTTAACTTTTACTCCAATCTTAAAAGACTATTATCAATACCATTCCCCTCTCGAATTAATGATACCAAATGATGGGCATCCTACAGAAAAAGGCCACCGTTTAATTGTAAAATTTCTTAAACCTTGGTTAATAAGAAATATTGAAGAAATAAACGACAATTGATCCTTAGTCTATTTGCTCCTCAGGAATATAAGTTTTTTCTAACTTGTTTAGCTCAGCTTTTTCTAAGAAAGGCTCCCAATTCAATAAAAATTCTACTATATCTTTACCTATATTGGCATTTCCGGTCTTATCAGGATGGGCGTCTTTATTATAGCGATAATATTTTCTTTTAGGTTCAATTAGAGGTATGTTATTCTTTTTACAAATTATCTGTAAATTCTTAAGAGGCCGTTTTAAATCTACTGGGTATTTTATACCATTGAAAATTACAAAATCTAAATTACCGTCAGTTTGAATACGCTTAGCATTAAGCTCCCACTCTTTTCTGGCCTCATCTCCACTTTCGCAAAAAATCAAAAATTTAGCTTTATGAGCTTCAGAAACTGACTTCATTCTTAAGACTAAAGCTTCCAATAACTGCCAGCCTATTTTAAGCTTTGGTGTTTGCTCAACGGAATCATGACGGTAACAAGTAGTCAAAGGATTAATCAAACCAATATTTTTAATTCTATGATAGAGATCCCGATGTAATCTCCTTTCCTCATCAATTTTTGTCCTAAAATAATCTATGGCAATATTTTTAAAGCGATTGACATTATAAATTAAATAACTTTTTAGTAAAAAAGCTTTTGTCATTTCGATATTTTTAGTTTTAGGATAAAGCTTTATTTTTCTTAAATTATTATCTGCTATCTCGTATTTAAAAGTCTTCTTATTATGAAAATCGTCGTTAGAAGTATTTTTATCCGGCATTAAATTATCAAAAACATCATTTTCGCAAAATTGATAGATAATAAAATCCGGCTTATACTTAAACCCTTCAGTTTCTAACGCTTCTAGCGCCTGATCTGTTCCCCATCCGCCTAAAGCCAAAGCAATAACTTCGACATTATACTCTCTTTTTTTTAATAAATATTCCACATAGCGTGCGTAGATGTCTTCTATCTTTGCTACAACTCCGTAAGTAATAGAGTCTCCTAAAAAAAGAATTCGTATAGTATTCTTTGGCTTTTTAAAGTTGTGCTCTATGTCTTTCCATCCTTGAGAATTGGTCATCTGATAAGATATCTTAAGGGTATCAGGGTCAATAAAGCCTACCTTATCATTAGGATATAATGCCCAACCGTAAATTTGAGATTTTTCAGCTTTAAGGCTGCCGATTTTTATCTTGGAAGGTGGCTGAATTAGACGCAACGCTAATTCCATTAATATAAGGCTAAACAGAATACTTATAGTTAAAAGAAGTAAATTTTTTCTCATATATTCAACAGCATTGATTAATATTTTATCATGCTTATGGCTGGTATTAAAGAGAATATAGAAATTCAAGAAGTGATTTTAGAAAATAAAGAATAGCCCCAACCGGATTTGTATGTAATCTCCGACGCAGTCGGAGTTAATTGCTCGTAAAGATTGCTTTATTACATCCAAATAATGTATTAGGTATATGTAATATGATGACTTTCATTTGAAAGAAAAGTAGGCTAGTTAAATAGAACCAGTAGCCCCAACCGGATTTGAAAACAATCTCGACGAAGTCGAGTTAACCAGCGCCATCGATACTAAAATTCATTGTTTCCAAATAATGTGTTAGGTATATGCGATATGATGACTTTTGTTTGAAAGAAAAGTAGGCTAGTTAAATAGAACCAGTAGCCCCAACCGGATTTGAACCGGTGTCTCATGGCTGAGAACCATGCGTCCTGGGCCGGGCTAGACGATGGGGCCATGTAAAATTCACTTCGTTCATCACATGGCTTACATCCCGTGATCCGCCGAAGGCAGATTTTACGGGAGGGCCGATTTTTATAATTTTATAGACAAAGGGTAGCTTGTCAACGGAATTATTTTAAAAATTATAGCTAAAACCATCAGTAGCAAATTTAACATCCTGACCAGTCTCAAGCTGTAACTTCTTCTCTAAGAGATAGGGTTTTTCTTTTAACATGCTCATTCCAAAATGAGTTAAAATTGTCTTTTGAGGCCGTATCTCTTTTATGATTTTTATAGCATCATCAAGGCATAAATGTTCAAAGGGCTCGCGCCTTTGGTAAAAAACCACATTGAGAATAATAATCGTAGAATCTCTATAAGCATCTATTAAACCATCGAAATATTTGGTATCGGATAAAAAGGCAATTATTTTATTGTCAAAATAAAATTTTAAACCATAAGTCATAACTGAATGAATATTGGTTATCGGGACTTCGAAGTTTATATCTTTTAAAGAAAATTTGCCTTTTTCTAGTATTTTTATCTCTTGAGGAAAACCACAAAGATATTTAAAAATAACTCCTTCTTCTCCTACGGCATCTTGAGGAATAAAAATAATACCACGCTTTTTAAGGCCGGCTTCGGTCATAGCCTCTATCATAACATTGATATCACCGCAATGGTCTAGGTGTTTATGGGTTAAAATTATGCCGTCTAAGGCAGCAGGGTTAAGCTTAGGGCGAGAATTATGACAACGTACTATCGCACCCGGACCAGGATCAATAATAAGGTTAGTATCTTTGTATCGCAACCAAATTCCTCCCGAAGAACGTAATTGTTTAAGCATAACGAACCGAGCGCCGGCTGTACCTAGAAATTTTATGAAATTATTTTCCTTATCGTTCATCGTATAACTATTATTCTTTTAACCATATTTTTTTTAATTCTTCGTTGATTTCCTTCTGAAGATTGTAATCTATCTCTTTATCTTGAGAATAATCGGTTTTTTTCTTTATTCTTTTACTCATAAATTCTACGGTTGAGCATAACCTAGCTCCCTGTTTTTTAGCGTTATGCCTTACTTCATGGTCATCGCTAACCACAACGACTTCGCTAATATTATCTATTTTTTCTAAACGTTTCTTGATTAAATCATCAGCAGTATTATCACCGCTGAAAATAATCTTAAACTCTTTCTCTTGAGAGGATAAGTAATTTGCCCATCCATCAAAAATAATCATAACTTTATTATTTTTACTGCCGCTAAGCTTATTTTTCTTTATATAATTAATCAAACCAGTATAAGGGTCATCGCAAGTCTTTAAAGATGGTATTTTATGAACGAGATTGAAGCCATCGATGATATATGAC
>JAGOLA010000095.1 GCA_017994375.1 Candidatus Omnitrophota bacterium
AATATAATCCCAAAATAATAATAAATTGCATCGGAAATACCGGCGGCAGCAATGTAGACGGTTGCGAAGATAATAAACAGCAGACTCTCTTAGCCAATACTTTTATACCTATAATGCTAGGAGATAGAGCTTTTAGAAGAAATATTAAGCTCGTGCATATCAGTAGCGGCTGTATTTATCACTTTGATTATGCTAAACGAAAACCGATATCCGAAGAGGATAAGCCGGATTTTTTCGATTTATTCTACTCTCGAAGCAAAATTTACGCCGAAAGAGCCCTTATGGGGCTTTTAGAAAGTTCCAATATATTAATAACGAGGATAAGAATTCCTTTGGATAATAAACCGCATCCCAAAAATATTTTGACTAAAATTCTTAAATTTCAACGCGTTATCGATGTACCGAATTCTATTACCTATATTCCCGATTTCATAGAGATGCTAAAACATTTAATAAAAATCGATGCCAAAGGAATTTATAATGCGGTTAATAAGAATCCTTTACGCTATCCGGAAATTTTGGAAGTTTATAAAAAATACGTTCCGGATTATAATTATAAAACTATGAGCTATAAAGAACTTAACTTAGTAAGAACTAATCTAGTAATGTCCGTAGCTAAGTTAGAGTCAACCGGTTTTAAGGTAAGAGATATTCATGACGTATTGGAAGAATGCGTAAAAAGTTACCTAAATAAACAATGAAGAACAAGAAGATATTAGTTACTGGTGGGGCGGGGTTCATCGGAAGCGAATTTGTAAGGCAAGGTATAAAAAGAGGATATAATATTGTCGTCATTGATAAGTTAACTTATGCCGGAGATTTAGCAAGGTTATCTTCGGAGAAAGAAAGATATAATTTTTATAAGAGCGATATCTGTAATGAAAGTAAAGTTCAAGAAGTATTTAAAAAAGAAAAGCCCCAAATGGTAGTGCATTTTGCCGCCGAAACCCATGTTGATAGAAGTATCTTAAAATCCTCTTCGTTTATCGAAACTAATATCAGAGGCACTCAAATATTATTGGATGAATCAAGAAAATATGAAGTAAAAAAATTTATCCATATATCTACGGATGAAGTTTACGGTGATATAAAAAGTGGTAAATTCTCTGAAAACTCTCCTTTGAATCCTTCTTCACCTTATTCAGCCTCTAAAGCAGCTGCCGATTGTTTAGTAAATTCTTACATAAGGACTTATGATTTTCCGGCTATAATAGTACGGCCTTCCAATAATTACGGACCTTGGCAATATCCTGAAAAGTTTATTCCGGTAGCAATATTTAAATCATCGAATGACAGTAAAATACCAATTTATGCTAAGGGTTTAAATAAAAGAGAGTGGTTGTACGTGTCAGATTGCATTAATGCCATTTTTTTAATCATTAAAAAAGCTAAATTAGGCCAAGTTTATAACTTAGGTTCAGGCATAGAGAAGAAGAATATTGATGTAGCTACAACTATATTAAAAGTCTTAAACAAACCAAGTAATTTAATAGAATTCGTTAAAGACCGTCCTGGCCACGATTATCGCTATGCACTTGATTGTTCCAAAATAAATAAATTGGGCTGGAAGTCTAAAGTAAAATTCAAAGAGGGGATAGAAAAGACAATTGGCTGGTATGAGAATAATCAGATTTGGGTTAAAAGAAAAACTACATTTTTAAAGGATTATTGGGAAAAGGTTTATAAAAATCAATAAGTGAGTAGTTATTTAAAAGATAAAAAAGTATTGGTAACTGGTGGAGCCGGGTTTATTGGTTCTCATGTAGTTGATAGGCTACTTAATTTAGGTGCAAAAGTTATTGTTTTAGATAATTTAATTACCGGAAAATTAGAAAATATTGAATCTAATTTAAATAGGTTGAAATTTATCCAGAAAGATTTAACCGACGATAAAGCTTTAGAGAAAGCCCTAGAAGGCGTTGAGTTCATATCACACCAGGCAGCCCTGCGCAGTGTTCCTAAGTCGATGGAAGAACCATTAGAGTACCATCAAATTAATGCCAGCGGAACATTGAATCTGTTTAAAAAAGCCAAAGAAAAAGGTGTAAAACGTATAGTTTTTGCTTCTTCCAGTTCAGTTTATGGTGAAAGAGTTAATTTTCCTGAAAGAGAAGACGAGCGATTAGAACCGATATCTCCTTATGCGGTTACTAAACTTATAGGGGAGTATTATGGAAATATTTTTTCTAAATCATATAACTTAGAGGTAGTATCTTTACGTTATTTCAATGTTTTTGGCCCTCGACAATCGCTTGAGAATGAATATGCAGTAGTAATACCAAAGTTTATTACTTGTTTTATCAATAATGAAAAACCACCGGTGTATGGTGATGGGAACCAGGAGAGAGATTTTATTTATATAGATAACGTAGTAGAAGCCAACATCCAAGCTTTGACTAAAGAAAATATAAGTGGTGAAGTTTTCAATATCGCTAGCAGTTCCCCTCAATCAGTAAATGATCTTATAGATAATTTAAGAGAAATATTTTCTAAAGACATTGAGGCGAATTATTTAGAGGCCAGGCCAGGTGATGTTAGAAAAACTTATGCCGATATAACTAAAGCGAAAAAGCTCTTAGACTGGCAGCCTAAAATTGATTTTTATTCCGGACTGAAAATTACCGCAAATTGGTTTAAAAATAGGTAAAAGGAGAAGATATGAATATTTTGATTACTGGAGGAGCAGGCTTTATCGGCTCCCATATATGCAAAAAGTTTGTTGCTGATGGCCACTTTATAATTTGTGTGGATAATTTTATTACCGGTTCTAAAAATAATATTAAAGATTTATTAGGTAATCCTAATTTTAAGTTAATAGACCATGATATATCTAATGATTTATATCCTACCGAAGAGATAGATTATGTATTACATTTTGCTTCTATAGCTAGCCCCAAATATTACTTAAATTATCCTATAAAAACCTTAAAATCCGGTCTCTTAGGCACACATACCTGTTTAGGTATTGCTAAGAAAAATAAAGCCAAGTTTTTGTTAGCTTCCACTTCGGAGGTTTATGGTGATCCTTTAGTACATCCTCAAACAGAAGAATATTGGGGCAATGTAAATAGCGTTGGCATCCGCGGATGTTATGATGAGAGTAAACGCGCAGCTGAAGCTTTAGCCTATGCTTACAAGCGTCAACATAATATCGATATAAAAGTATTGCGTATATTTAATACTTACGGGCCTTATATGCAGCAAGATGACGGCCGGGTAGTATCTAATTTTATTGTTCAAGCCTTAAAAGGAGAGCCCTTAACGGTGTATGGTAAAGGAAAACAGACCCGCTCTTTTTGTTATATCGATGACTTAATAAGAGGAATTTTTAAGATTATGGATATAGATTATAATATGCCTGTTAATTTAGGTAATCCTGCGGAGTTTACGATTATGGAATTAGCTAAGTTAGTTTTAAAACTGACTGGTTCCAAATCAAAAATAGATTTTTTACCTTTACCGGAAGATGACCCTAAGCAACGAAAGCCAGATATCGCTAAAGCTAAAAAATTGTTAGGCTGGAAACCGGAAGTTTCTTTGGAAGAAGGATTAAAGAAGACTATCGAATACTTTAAGAGTATTATAAATTATTAATTATGAATATTCCGCTATTAGATTTAAAGAGAGAGTATCTTTTTTTAAAAAAAGAAATTGATAAGCAATTAGAAGATTGCTTCGCTACCCAACAATGGGTATTGGGTGGTAAAGTTTCAGAGTTAGAAGGAAAGATCTCAAAATATCTAGGCTCTAAATACGCTATCGGCGTTAACTCCGGAACAGACGCTTTAGTACTTTCTTTAAGGTCTTTAGCTATAAAGTTAAAGAAAAAGAATTACTTTGATAAAAAAGATGAAATTATTACTACCCCTTTTACTTTTATTGCTACCGTAGAAAGTATTGTTAATAGCGGAGCAACTCCGGTATTGGTGGATATTGACCCCGATACTTTTAATATTTCACCCCAAGCCGTAAAAAAAGCTATAACTAAAAATACTGTTGGAATAATTCCGGTCCATCTTTACGGGCTTTCTTGTGATATGGATGAAATCTTAAAAGTGGCCAAAGAAAATAACTTATTCATAATAGAGGACGTGGCTCAGAGTTTTGGTGCTACTTATAAAAAAAAGAAGCTAGGTACGCTTGGTGATTACGGAGCCTTTAGTTTTTTTCCTTCCAAGAATTTAGGTTCCTATGGTGATGGCGGATTAGTAGTAACTAATAATAAAAAACTATTTGAATATATAAAATCTTTAAGAAATCACGGACAAAGTAAACAATATGATGCTACCTATTTAGGGTATAATTCCCGTTTAGACTCTATCCAAGCCGCCGTTCTTTTAGCCAAATTAAAATATATCGACCGTTTTAATAACTTAAGAAGAAAAATAGCCCATCAATACAATAAAGATTTCGCTGCTATAAAACAAATAAAAACACCGGTAGAGTTAAAAAATTCTATCTCTGTTTATCACCTTTATACCTTAAAAGTTTTAAATCAAAGAGATAATTTATTGAAATATTTAAACTCTTTTGGTATCGAAGCGCGAGTTTATTATCCTAAGCTTATAAATGAAATGGAAGCCTTCAAAGG
>JAGOLA010000014.1 GCA_017994375.1 Candidatus Omnitrophota bacterium
CCAAAAGGATTTTTATATAGCTTCCATTGAAAATAATCTTGAGCCCTTGGCTTTGATTTAGAATTCCAAAATATAAGAGTGTGTAACCCTATATATCCTGATAAATCGCTGATAGCTATAGGGCGAAAAATAATATCTTTGCTATTTGGCCCTAAAAATAAACCGTCCATATTCGAAAACCTTACTTTAATAATTTTATTAGCCCAAATCGTAAGAGTTACCAGTTAAATACCAATTACCAGAGACGGAAAATTGGTTATCGAGCTCTGCTATAACAAAAGCATTTGTCTTTTCCACAAAAAACTTTTCTTTGGCAATTAGTTCTTCGATATAATCGTCTTTTATTCTAAAAGAAAGTTTCCAAGCCTTACGTTTCTTAACTAATCCCAGCATAGCGTAAAATACGCTTTTGATTATCTTCTCTTTTCTTAAGCAAAAGAAATCCACCACGTGGACAAATTTATCTTCGAATCTTAAGACAAAGTATCCTACTAATTTTTTATTGATTCTAGCTTCGAATACTTGGTTATTAAAATAAGGCTCATCAAAAAAGCGCCATTGAAAATAGGTTCGATTACGCTCTATAAGTATTCGATACTTCTTCTTAGCCTCCTCCCAGAAAGCTTCATAATCAGAAGGCAGTTTTGATATGGGATTTATTTCTACTGGATAATCGGTTTTAATATCAAAATTAAGTAGATGGTTTATTACAGGACTAACCAAATATAACAAAGCCCTTAAGAATATCGGATGCTTCTTTTTATCGATAAAAGCACGAAAGTCAAAAATTTTCAGGTATTCTCTGATATGCAGAATTTTTTTATAGGTTAAGGATCTTACTCCTGATTTTATAGCTTTCTCATTAGGAAAACCAAATAATAAAGAATTTTTAGCATTTTCTAAAAATAGCGCTTTTGTCTTAAAAAACAATTTATGAAATATATACCTTCCCCGATAATCTGGGTGCACCGAAGATGCCACTACTTCATAGCAAATATGAATAGTATTATCTACTCTGACTGGCATTGGCGTTGAGGTATAAATTCCGACTAACTTATCATTGGCAATAGCTACAACGCCTTGAGTATGACCAAAAGGATTTTTATATAGCTTCCATTGAAAATAATCTTGAGCCCTTGGCTTTGATTTAGAATTCCAAAATATAAGAGTGTGTAACCCTATATATCCTGATAAATCGCTGATAGCTATAGGGCGAATTATCAAAACATTGGCTTTATCATTAAATTTTTTAGATATTCCTTCCATTTTAAATTAAAAATTAATTATTTTATTAATATAATTTAATATACTATTGGTATTCAATCTTAAAAATTTATGAATATTCGATAAGTTTTCTTTTACTTCCGAAAGAAAGCTTTTTCTGGTTATATCAAAATAAAATTTCTGATAGTTTCTGCGGTAAAATTGCGTTTCTAGTTCTGTTTTAAACTTATCTATATATTCTAAGTAAGTTTCTTTAGGGCTAGTAGTAATAATTTCTTTTTCGAGCATAAGCCTTTTAGCAGGTATAACTCCCAAAATAGTATCTAAATGACTAATTACTTTTTTTAAATTTTTGGTATCTATAGCCTTGATTAACGGCTCCATGATGTTTACACCTAAAGGCGGGCCTAATAAAACTGAACCTATAAGGGCTTGAGGGGTAATGCTATTAAGGTGTTGAAGGATTTCTTTTAAATTTTTATCTACTATAATACCGTTATTGTAAAGTAATTTTCCGTGGCGAATTAAAGATACTATTCCCAAAGGGGAAGTTATATTACCGATATAAAATTTGATCATATCCTCTTTTCCTACTAAAGGCGGGCCAAAATACCAATTATCATTTTGTAACTTTATCTTTCTATAAGCATAAACTAAATAGCTAATAATATTTTTGGCCTTATCAAAATCCAAATTATTGGGTAAAAAAACTACTATATTATATTGATAATTAGTATTAATTTTCGGCCATAACAAAACACCTTTAGTTTCTTTGCTAGTTGTTGCTATTTCATCTATAAAAGGTTTAATAAGATTAAAAACTTTTTCTTCAGTTTCCTGTGCGAAATCATATTTAGTAAGCACAAAATTACGATTAAGTTTCTTATTGTCTATATTAAGCTTGGTAGGTGACTTCGAACAAGCACAAAAACTATTTACTAAAAAAATAGCTTTTGTCCATAAATCTAAAAGAAGATCTTCGGAATTGCGAGTAAAATAATTGGCTTCTTTTATAAGATGACTTTGTTTCTCTAGGTCTCTTAGGTATTCTGAATAATGCTCTACTTGCGTAAGCTGTTTTAAATATTCTAAAATAGTATCGATTCTTTTTATAAAATGGCGTAGATGCCTATTATTATCTAAAGTAAATAAGTCCCAATTTAAATATTTCAAAGTATCAATACTTTTATTTAATAAATCGATGTTATCGAGACTGACTTGAAATTTACTTTCTAAAATATTGCTTCCATAAACGCATTTACTTCTAGAGGAAAGAATATTATCTCCCTTTAAAGTCTTTAACTGAGAATACACTCGGGCTTCGGTGATATTCAAAGTCCGATAATGAGAAAAAAACGGAAAAATTCGGTTTAAAATCTTAAATCTTTTATAAATTATTTTTAAAAGTAAAAACTCTTTTTCTGGATTTAAGTTTTCTGTAATAAGAGTTAAATCGATATCACTGCTTCCCGGAATATCTAAGGCTGTTATGACAGCGCCTTTTACATATATCGATAGTATTTGTTGCAATTTTTTAAAAATATTTACGATAACATATCTGGCTAATATATAAGAATATGTGTATAACTTATTAAAAGGCCAAATTCTATTAGTTTTTAAAACAAAAAATTGGATGGATTTTAAAACTTTATTCATAGTAATTATTATTAGAAATTTCTTTATAAAGATTCTCGTGTTCTAAAATTGCCTCTTTATCATTAAATCTTTCTTGAATATATTTACGGCCGGTTTTTCCCATAGTTTTTGCCAATTCCGGGTTTTTAAGTAGGTAACTTATCTTTTCTGCCAGTGCTTTGAAATCTTTAGGGGGAACCAGAAAACCCGTGACGCCGTCTGTTATAATTTCTGGAATACCGCCAACTTTAGTAGCGACTATGGGTTTTTCTAAAGCCATGGCTTCTAAGATAACTACCCCTAAAGCTTCTCTTAAAGACGGCAGAACAAAAATATCGATAGCTGAAAAAAAATCTTTAATATTTTCTTTAAAACCGGTAAAAGTAATATTGTCTAATAAGTTAAGCTTATCAGCGTAAAGCTTTAGCTTTTCTTTTTCTGGTCCTTCGCCGCCGATCAAAAATTTTATATTGGGATAATCTTTAACTAAATCTTTGGCAGCAGCTATTAAAAATTCTATACCTTTGCGCTTACAAAGATAAACCAGTGTACCAACTGTATAATTTTTTATAAACTTAGCGGACTGCTTATTTTCTAAGCTAGTTTTTAAAGCAAACTCTTCTAGATTTATACTACCATAAATAGTAGTAACTTTAGAAAGATCAAAGCCACTGGCAATAAGCGATGAATGTACTACCTTTGAGATAGCTATTGCTTTATTCGTTAATTTGTTAAGTAATACTCCATTTATTCTGTTTAAAATAAAATCCATGTAACGTGTTAAGATAAATATACTTCCAGCCAATTTTGCTGCTAGAGCGCCTAAAAAATAAACATTGTAACTATGAGCATGGACTATATTTATATTATTTTTTTTTATAATTCTTATTAATTTAATAAGGTAACCTATATTAAAAAATCTGCCAAACGATAATTCTTCCGTTATAAAGTTTTCTTTGGTTGCTCTGTTTAAAATAGCACTGTCCTTAGGACAAGTTATCAAACAATTATGTCCTCTTAAGCGTAATCCTTTACAAAGATTAATAAGTAAGGTTTCGCCTCCGGCCCATTTTTTTTCTCCGGTTAGATGTAAGATATTAAATTTCTGCATTTTAAAAGAAGCAAGGGTTGTCTTGAAAGAAATAATGACTTACTTAATACCGGCGACGGCTGTAACTGATTTTTCCGGTATAAGCATAAAATTATTGTTTATAGCGACTTTGATTCGTTTCATGTCTAAAATATCTACTATGATTTTCTGATTAACTAAAGAAAAATCTCCGTAGCCAGCAGAAAACCGCCTAGAACTAACACGTTTATTTTCTCTTCGCAGCTGGTTATTAAAATAATCTACGATCCAATTTAAAGCTGCATCAGTCATTTCACTAGCCACGGCATCTAGAACCACGGCTTGAGTAAAATTTTTGTTATTAGAACTTTCCTGGATAGTTTTTACGATTTTCTGGCCGCTCGTAGCTCCTAAAATAAGGCATTCCGGATAGCCAGTTAAAAATCCGGCTAAAGAGTGACTTTTAAAGATAGTCTCCTCGGAAAGTATAACCTGAGAAGCCTTAATTTCTTTTATGGAAATACGGCGGGCAAGACCTTTCAGCTTAATAAGAGTTAGGGCATATTCAATATCTTTATCTACCTCTTTTCGTTGCTTCTCGGTAATATCGGTTAACCCTTTAGCATAACCCAAACGGCTATATATCTTATCTTTAGGTGGTTCTACCATGATTGGATCAAAAAAAGCTATCTGCATCTAACTATTTAGAATATAAAAATAAGAGTCCGAAATAATTATGCTTTATAAAACCTAAATGACAATCTATCTTTTAAATTGTTCTTTATATTAATTGTTTTACTCGTTAATATAAATAAAGACATAAGTATTTTCTTAATACTTTTACGTAACATTATATTTCTATTGAAGGCATACCATAGATATCTTACTGTAGATAGACTTTTGTGTTTGATAAGAAATCTTTCTAATATCTTACAAGTTAAATATATATAGAAGTTATAGATACTGTAGATTTTTAAACCCTGTAAAGATTTAGGAGCTTGGTCAAAGTTTCGTTCAATAACCTTTAGATTATCTTTTCTTACTTTAGCAAAATTAGATGACCTAGAACTAGTAGAAATTCTGCATAATACTTGCACAGAAGGCACAAACGCAAAATGATATTTTTTGGCTAATCGTAACCATAAATCCCAATCTTCAGCCATAGATAACTCATTGCCAAATCCTCCCACCTCTGCTAATGCTGTTTTTTTAACTAAAATATTCGAACAGCCACTTTCAATAAAATCATATAAAAGCATCTGTTGATAAACATCCCCTTTTATAATACTATGAGCGCCTGGATAAAGAAAATTACCACAATCATCTATATAGTCTGTCCAGCTATAAACTACAGAGTTTTTTAAATTAGACTGCATTACTTCTAACTGTTTTTGTAGTTTATCTTTAGTCCAAAGGTCGTCAGCGTCTAAATAGGCAATGTATTTCCCCAAAGTTTTATTAAAACCATTATTACGGCTACGCGAAGGGCCTTGCTTTGATTGGGAAAATACTTTTATCCGGATATCATTGAATTCTGTAATAGTGTTTAGGGTTGAATCGGTAGAACCATCATTTATTATTATTAGCTCAAAATCATAAAAAGTTTGCTCTAAGACAGATTGGATGGCAGCGCTAACTAGTTTTGCACCATTATATACCGGCATAATAACTGATATTAACGGCATCGTATATTTTCTAAGTTATCTTCTGTTACTAACCATTTCACAAACTTATCATATATTTCATGCTCATGATCTGCATATCTGCCATGTAGGCAACATCTTCTACATGGTTCAGGTAATATTTTTTTATCGCTTTGAAGGTGCCCAAGGCGAACTTTTTTTATTTTCTCCCCATTCCAGACATAGTCCTTTGATTCACTTATATGCCCTATGGCATACTTAACAGATGATGGTCTAATTATATGGTCACAAAATATTATATTACCTTCATAATTAACAAAAATATATAACCATGGATGACAACATTGGTTAAATATCTTATCTTCAAAATACAATTCTTTAAAAGGGCAGGCAATTAATTGGAGTCTTATATTGTTTTCTTTAGCATATCTTGCACACTTTTGTAAAATTATCATAGTCTTATATTTATGATAACTTAGAAGATTAAAGTTCATTAAACTTGCAGCTAGAGGAGCTATGGCTACTTCTGATATGCCTAAGTCTTTAGAAAAAACAAATATTTTTTCAAGGTATTCTAAATTCATATTTTGTAAAGGTGCTACTAAAAGCCTAAGATTATTTTTTAAAGTTCCTCTCTTTTTCATCTCATTTACTAAAAATTCAATATTATTGATTACGGTTGTATAGCTGACACCTTTTCGTATTTTTTCGTATAAAGATTTATCAGCACAATCAAATGATACAGAAATATGCACATCATTATCTACCATAGATTGCAATGCCCTTTGGTTTCTACAACCAAGTGTAGTAGTAAGTTTAATTTTTACTCCATATTGACTAACTTTACTTATATATTGATCTAAATTTGGTAGAATAAGACTTTCTCCCCAACCATTTAAGCACACCAAAGAAGCAAATGGAATATAATCTCTTAGCAGTATATTAAATATATTCTCATTCATATTGTACGAAAGATTATTGTTCCAATTACGTTTACAAAATGCACAGTTACTAATGCAGTTTTGTGTCAGTTCTATGTATAATACTGGTGGGTTCTGACTCGAAGTTATTTTTCCTTCTTTATACGCATTAAGCGCTGATTTTAAATTTAATTGCTGTTTTTCATTTAGTCTATTAAAATCTATTCGCATATTTTATTATCACATCTTGAATTTAGAGAGTAAGCATTTTGGAATATTGCAAATCATCCAAACTATTCCTTTGAGTAATAAATATGCCCTTTTAAATCTAAGACAAAAAATATTATATATTGCAAGAAGTAAATGCCCACTAGACCTATTAAAAAGCCTCAACCAGGTATATCCCTCGACTATACCCCTAAATTTAATTGCAAGATATAGACTGTTTCTATGTGCTAAGTAATAACGCAAATCGTCATAACTATTCTTTTTGATACTATTGGAGTGTTTGATGTGGGTAAAAGTGTATCGATCTTTATATAAAAAGTTAATATTTAAAATTCTTCCTCTTATAAAGAAATCATTATCATCGCCATAAATACCTATATTTTCGTCAAAATAGTTTTCTTTAAATCGCGATAATTCACTTCGAGGAACTGCAAAAAAAGCTGAAGTTTCCCATTGCATCCTTACACCATCAATAAATTTGATTATCGGGAAATTGAAACCTTTTTCTAAATCTGATAAAAAACTTTGCAGCATACCTTTTCTAAAGTCTATATCACTATCGCAAAACACAAGGGTTTCAGCATTACTCTCTCTAATACCAAGATTCCTGCTGTGTGCAACAAATCTTCTTTTATCAGATTCTATGACTCTTACTTTTGAATATCTATCTAATAGATACTGTACTGTGTTATCATCTGAGCAATCATCTATTACTAATATTTCATAAGAAGCTATGTTCTCTTCTAATATCTTCTGTATAAGTTTAGATGTCATTTCTTTTCTATTATAGGTTGGAATAATAAATGAAAAATCCATAATGTCTATGAATAAAGTTAATTTCCTCTCTAGCCTAGTAAGTTTATATTTATCTATAAATATAAACTAAAAATATTTTGGATAAAGCTATCCTGACAGCCAAATTAATATTAGCATAAGCACATAAGATATTCAATTGATTTGGTATATTTAGCTTATAAAACTACTGCTTATGGCATATCCCATCATAAATATCTTGAAATTTATATAGGTGTATGCCATAATCCATATATCTCGTGAATATGCTATTTTACATAGAATTTCAGGGTTTAATCTTTAGTTGAAGAACCTATGTCATATAAGCTTGCCATTATAAATCCTAAAACTAAAGGTATTTTTCATACCGCAGAACCACTTAACATATTAGCACTCGCAACTTATGTACAAAAAACTGGTATCAATGTAAAAATAATAGATGAGTTTGCAGGAGATAATATCCTAAACGAATTAAAATCCTTCCAACCTGACTTAGTTGGATTTACTAGTGTCTCATGTATATATCCAAAAACCTTACAATTATTAAAAGAAGTCAAATCATTAGGATATAGGACTATCATTGGAGGTTCTCACGCTTCTACGCTTTCTGAAAAGACATTAGAAGATGGTTTCGATATGGTTGTGGTAGGTGAAGGTGAAAAGATACTTTTAGAAATTATCTCTAAAGGATATAAAAAAGGGTTATTCAAAGCAGCAAAAGAAGATATTTTAAAGAGTGAAGAACTTATTGTACCAAATAGAAAATTAATAAATATGGAATTTTATTGCAATTATCATAATAGATCAGTACATAGGGAAGGCGTCCGAACAGCAACTATGCATGCGTCACGCGGTTGTCCATTTAATTGTATTTTCTGTCATAATACCTGGCGTGATACTCCAGTGAGATTTCTTAGCCCCGAAGCAATGATTCAAGAAGTTGAACAACTAATCGTAAATTATAATATTAAATTTATAGTATTTAATGACGATAACTTTTTTATTGATAGAAAACGAGCTATAAGATTTTGTGAATTAATTTTAAAGAAAAACTTTAGCATCACTTGGGCTACTCCAACAAGACCTGACAGTGTAGATGAAGAGGTTCTTGCGATAGCATCGCAAGCTGGTTGCAAAACATTAGCATTTGGGTTTGAAAGCGGTAGCCAAAGAATATTAGATGTTTTAAATAAAAAATTAAGTGTGCAAAAAAATTTAGATGTTATTAAATTGTGCCGCAAGTACCATATTAGGACAGTCGGTCTCTTTATGGTTGGTAATCCTACCGAAACTAAAGAAGATATACGTTTAACATGGAATTTTATCAAGAAGGCAAAATTAGATATGATTAGAATAGGGCCATTAACTGCCCTGCCAGGAACGCAATTATGGGATTGGTGCAAAAAAGAAGGGTATATACCTGAAAAAATTGATTTTTCGAATCTATATCCAAATCATGCATCTATTCAAATACCAAGTACATTTTTACCTCGACAGATCGAAATAATAAAAACAAAACTCATTATTAAGTCTTATCTATTAAATGGTGTGTGGTTTAAAAAAGTTATTCTGTCCATATTACGGCACCCAATTCATATGGTTCGATTAATCTTTGATGAAATTAATTTTACGAAGAAGGTTCTATCGTAAATCAAAATTATCTTTTGGATGAAAATAAAATTTATCTAATATTATTTAAATGTTTTCAAGAAGCACTTTTACTAATAAAAGGGAGATGATCTAAAATAATCTTAAACATATGTAGAGGATAACGAATCGCTAAGCAGATAAATCTCTTTAGTAATTTGGGATTAACTAAATATGTTTTTATAAGAATCTTTCTTTTTATATTCTCTACTTCTTTGGGGGCAAAAGTATTAGGTATTTGAATGGGGGCATAAGCGTAGTAAAATTTTGAGAAATCAATTTTCCCAGATAAATAACCTGCCTCTTTGCATAAATCCCACACTTTTGTACCAGGAAATGGAATCAATGCAGTAATACCAAAATAGTCCACTGGTGTTCTTTTAATAAAACTCCAAGTCTGACGTATATCTTCCTTAGTTTCGGTAGGATTACCAACCATATAAAAGCCTAACACTTCAAGTTTATGATTACGACACAATTTATAAGCAGAAATATTAGCCTCTACGTTCGCTTTTTTATTCATAAGGTCAAGTATCCGCTGACTACCGCTTTCAAATCCAAAACCTATGCGCTTGAAACCTGCTCGACAAGCTAAATCTATTATTTCTTCATCCAAACTATCAGCTCTGGCACATGCATGCCAAGGAATTTTTATATTTTTCTTCAGCATCAATTCACAGAATTGTATAGTACGCTTCCTGTTTATAAAAAAATCGTCATCAGTAAATGAAATGCATTGAATGCTATAATCATAAATAAGCTTTTCTATTTCTTCAACCATAGCTTCCGAGCTAAGAAATCTCACTGGAGTATCACGCCAGGTATTATGACAGAAAATACACTGATAAGGGCATCCACGCGCAGCCAACACGGTTGCTTTACGGATAACTGTTCTACGTGTAGACCAAGATCCAACTTTTGCATAAAAATCCATATTAATTAAAGTTCTATCTGGCAAAAGAAGCTCTTCGTTTTTTAAAATTTTTTCTTTAGAGACCTTGTATACTCCCTTTTTATATCCTTTAGAGATAATTTCTAAAAGTATCTTTTCACCTTCACCTACCACAACCATATCGAAACCATCGCGCAAGGCATCCTCAGGTAGCGGAGTAACGTGTGGACCACCAATAATAGTTCGATATCCAAAAGATTTTATTTCTTTCATTAACTGTACCGCTCTAGGATATGCACAGGTAAGAGCGGTAAACCCTACCAAATCTGGTTTAAAAGATTTTACTTCTGCTATAACATCATCCTCTATAATTTCATCTATTATTTTTACTGTTATACCAGCCTTTTTCAAATAGGTAGCGATATCGACTATATTTAATGGTTCAGCTAAATCAAATACTTCTCTCACCTTAGGGTTTATAATACAAACTCTGTAAGCCATAGCAAATATCCTTGCTTCTATACATTAAGGTTTCTAAAAGAATCCTTTTCTTTAGATAATTTATAAATGGGCACGGTTTTTGTCATATAAATACAGAACGTAGCATCTGCTGCATACCGGTAAAAGCCGTTCTTTGATAAAATGCCGAAATTCTTTAAACTTAGAAGAATTCCATATCTCATTTAATTTTTCTTCTTTTAAATTTCCCATCTTTAAATCAGGGTATTGTATACAGGGAGTTACATCTGCATTAGGCATAACGTCCATTCTCAACCATTGTTTATAGCAAAAACTATTATAAGAATTAATTTGGGGGCTATCAAGATAGGTATGGATATCTTCCGGTTTTTTTAGATAACTAGAAATTTGTATTGGCCATTTTTCTTTTCTTATTTTTCTACATTGCTCTAAAAATTTATCTTTATCGATATGATAAGGGGTAATAAAGCCTAAATGGCTCTTAGGATGAACATTAAATTGTCTTTTAATAATTTTTTCGTACTCTTGGCCTTGATCTTCTGTTAAGCACCAACGAAGATTTATAAGGACCCAATCTACGCCTAACCTAACTACTTCTTTACAGGTATCATACAAGATGCCTACATTTTCTGTCTGGAGCGTAAACTGTATTCCAATATAAGGAGGCTTCTTAATAGATTTTAACATCTTTATATTACTAATAACTTTATCAAAAACACCCTTACCGCGTAAAAAATCATTTATCTCTCTCAAGCCATCTAAAGATATGGCTAAAACAAGGTATGGATTATTAGAAATTACTTTTCTAAATTTATCCAACAGCATACCATTAGTACAAATATAAGCAAAATATCTTTTATTTTTTAATAAATCGGCTATATCTTCAAAATGAGAATGTAAAAGAGGCTCCCCCCCTGAAAGAATAAAAAAGGGATGATAACTGCCTACTTGTTGGAAAAGGTCCTTAATAACTCCATAATCTAATTCTTCATACGACTCAATATCATTTTTAGTGTTACAAATGCCTTTTTCTCCCCAAAACATACACATCTTACATCGTAAATTACATTTTAAAGTTAAATATAACTTAAACGCTAAAGGTAACGGTATTTCTTTATTTTTATCTTTATATTTTTGTAGCCATCTATATCTAAGATAAAATCTTATTTTTCTAAGTATAAGATCCTGATGATAAAGTGGGTGCTTAAGGAAAAGTTTTATAATATCTACTTTGGAGGGGATATACATAAAACTAAATAATTTTGTAAGTAAACTTCATTTTTAAATAGAGAAGACAATCTAGTAACCTTTCGGGTAAATATTTGTGGACTAAATAATGAAGTTTTGTTTCAAAAGGAACAACAACACATATTTTTGGTTTTTTACTCTCAAGAATTTTAAAAACTTCTTGTGCTATCAAATCTAAATGTTTATTCGCTTTCAAAGAATTAGTAAAATAAGACATTAGCTTCTTGTAGCTTTCTCTATGGAAGCTTTTTTCAATATTAACTCTTTCAGAAAAATATTTAGTTGCCTTCTCTAAAATACGAGTGTGAAAACCACCTGGGCAAATACTAGATACGCTAATATTAGTATTATGAAGTTCTCGCCTTAAGGCATTGCAAAAAGTCATAAGAGCATTTTTTGAAGCAGATTCTGCACCAAGAAAAGGAAAGGCAAAAGCATTATTATCCGAAGAGGTAATAAAAACAATTCGTCCATATCCCTGCTTACGAAATACTGGTATAAAATAATTTGTTAATTCGATAGATCCAAAAACATTGGTTTCAAATTGATTTCTAAGAGATTCCCTGGAAAGATCTTCTACGGCACCTATCTGAGTAAAGCCAGCGTTATTAACTATTGCTGTAAGCGAACCATTGGAATCTTTAAGAACATCCTGCGCAAGTATTCTGACTGATTCACTAGAATTCAAATCTAAAAAGAAGGCTTTAAGTCCTTCTCCTTTTAAAAACTTAATTTCTTCTTCTTGACGTGCTGTAGCGTATACCTGCCAACCCCTTTCTTTTAAAAAAAATGATATTTGTCTGCCAAAGCCCGAAGAACAGCCAGTTACTAATACAGTTTTTTTAACAGCACCATTCTTGTTTTCATAACATTTCATTGTAAATAAGGGCGTATACGAAACTTATCTGGAATTAAACAAGTACTCCCTAAATATGATACATTATATGCTACGATTTAACCTATTTTATAGGAAAATAGAACCTACAACCTACGAAAAGGATAACATAAAAGTCGTAAAAATGGAAGGTAAAAGTTATCGGGTTTTAGAAAGAAACATTAAAAAATAAGAAAAAAACAAATTCTGGTAACACTATAATCAATAGTTTTAGTTTAAGTATGTATCAGAGTATCCCTAAATTAGGGATGGAGTGGGACGGAGAAAAGCTCCAATTTCAACTAAAATTGGCATTGACTCCTCATTGAGATGGATTTATATTAACTTATATTTATTAGATATATATTGTTTAAAAAATAAAGGCTTTACTGTTATGTTAACGACTAAAAATAAAATATATAAATTGTTAGCAATGTATATTGATTATCTTTTGCGTTTTTTATTTTTTATATTAACTATATTATTTTTATATCGTAAAAAAAAAGTAACTCCATTTATAAATATTTTTTCACTATGTACAAGTATAAACCCTAAGAGAATTCTTATAATCGATGAAGTACTTGTCGGCGATATTGCTTTAAATACTCCGGTATTTCGATTAATCCACGAAAAATACCCAACTGCTAACATCACGGTGATGATAGGTTCGTGGGCAAAAGACATATTAAAAAATAATCCCCATATCAACGAGATTATGGTAGTTGACTGCCCTTGGGCTCTTTATGATTCAGTATTTTTTAGTAAAAAAGGGCTGACCGAACATTTAAAATTTATTATTAATAGTACTAAAATAATAAAAAACATCAGAAGCAAGAAATACGATTTAGTTATTGATTTAAAAAGTGATTTTAGAAATATATTCTTTTTTATTTTTTTAACAAGAATAAAGTATAGTTTAAATTATCATCCGATGGGAGAGGAATGCTTCCTTACCGTACTGCCAACAATTATAAAAAAAGAACGCCGGATAGAAAGAAATTATGGCTTATTAAAATATTTACGAATAGATTATTATGATAAGAGTATTCAGCTATTTCCTTCAGAAGAGGATAGAAGAACAGTTGGCCATAAGCTTTTGGAGAATAATATTAAGCAAGATGATTATATTTGCATTTTGCATCCTGGTGCTAGGCGAAAAGTAAGATGGTGGCCTCCTGAGAGATATGCTGAAGTTGCAGAATTTTTACACCAAAAGGGCCTAAAAATTATTTTAACAGGTACAAAAGACGAAACTGACATCATCAATAAAATCAAAAAAAACGTGAATTTTAATTTAATTGATATGTGTGGTGAATTATCTTTATTGGAAGTGGCCATTCTATTAAAGAGGGCTGCTATGCTTATATGCCCAGATACAGGCATAATGTATCTTGCGGCTGCTAATCAAACTCCAACCATTGCTTTATTTGGCCCCAATGATTCATGGCAACCTGCTTTAGTAAATAAAAATTTGTACATCGTAGATAAACTATTTCCTTGTCGTCCCTGTACTCAAAAAATATGCAAAATAAGCAATAATGGGATTGGAGCATGTATGCTTGCTATAACTGTCAAAGATGTAACTTCAATCGTCGAAAAAATATTAACTAAGACCAATGATAAACATCTCAATAATAACGAATCCTAAAATAGCTCTGCTACTTTATTAATGGCTTAAAAGTAAAGAAGAGTTAAGAAGTGTGTGCATATTATTTAAGTAAATAAAATATTGCGGGTAGTTTAATAAATAGTTACATACTGTTATGCCAAATGATAAAGTTTTTTATACTAAACCACTGTGCGTCAAAATTAGCTATAGCATATTTGGCGTTATTATCCTCTGCCACAGGCATGCCTTTTAATAAAAATATTGCTTTTTTAGTAATAAAAGCTTCAATTATCGTCGAAAATCCCGGCTTAGTTATTATACTAGCGCATTCTAACATTGGTTCTAAAATTGACTTCAGCTGACCGTAGACGGCAACACGTTGATTACTCTCAAAATAAAACCTTAGTTTTCTAAACAGTTTTTCATTTGTACCGCAAACTACAACTATTTGCATTTGGGGTAATTCTTTAAGGATCTGATTTAAAATATTTCTTATTTTATAAAAAAAAATCTGCCCCCAATATCCTGCCATAATAAGCACTTTATTGATATCTCCTTTGATATAAGAAGAGTTATAAAAAGATAACCGGCAAAAGGGCTCTATCGTAAAATATCTCACATTATCTGGGATAATCAAACTCAACTCTTTTCGGCTCAACGGAGAAAAGAATCCATCGATAACTTCCCAGAAAATATATTTCCAGCCTAAATTTTTTCCAAATTCTGTCAGTAATCCATAAAGTTTAAAGCTTAGCTTCTCGTTTTTTTTTAGAACCGAAAGCCAAAAGGTAGGCCTATGGCTTATGCTAACAACAGTTTTAATCTTAAGAGAGTCTATTGTTTCTCTTAATCTTTTTAGATTTTTGTTCTTAAATATTCTTTCTCTGGCTAATTTTCGATAATAAAATATAGGTATTCTATAAATTAAATTCAAAACAAAAGGAAAATTATCAGAAATAAATTTATATCTTAAGATATCTTCTCTTATCAATGCCGATGGTTCGATATCTTCGATAAGAACATGAGAAACCTTATAATCTTTAAGCCGTTCTTTGAGTGCCTCTCCTATGCTAACATTACCACCACCAACTTGTGAGCTAATAATCAATACTGGTTCTTCTAGAATCTTTAACGCCTTTTCTAAACAGGGTTCAGTTTTTAAAAGCATAAAAAAATAATTTAGGTATATTAATTTAAATTTTCTTTATAAGAAATATTAGAAATAATGCTTTTAAATTTTCCTAAAGCATCTATATTTATCTCATCTTTAGCGGCAGAAACCACTTTTATTTTCATATCTACACCTACAAAATCACGGACATTGGTTATAAGATTTTTTTTAATACTTTCGAATTTCTCCGGAAGACAAACTATTTTTACTAAAATAGTATCTATTTTTTCTTGAATAATCTGTCCAAAGGTTATATCTTCTGTTCTGTCTAAAACTACGTAAAGCGCAGTAATATATCTTCTATCGGGAGTCACTATAACATCGGATTCTCTGCCTACTATGCCTTGAACTATAGGAAAAGTCTTGCTGCAAGAGCAAAGCGAATTATTTTCTTTAATTTTTACATAATCTCTAGTTCGATAGCGTATCAGAGGCATACTAAAACTATGTAGAGAAGTGCCAATTACTTCGGCAATATATTCATCTTTGCCAAATCCATCGGCAGGATTAAATTTCAATCTCTCAAATTCTATTAAACTATAATCTGGATGGATATGATAGCTTCCTCTAGCACATTCTGAAATAGCGGCAACTCTTTCCATAAGGCCGTAAGAATCAAAAACTTTGCAAGAAAAAACTTTTTCGATTAGGGCTCTTTGAGAGTATAGTAGATTTTCACCTTGAGAAAATATAGCTTTAAAATTTATACCGTGATTCTTTCTCTCATTAAATATCAAAGCTAACATATATAGATTAGAAGGAAGACCCTTTAGAAAAATAGGCCTGTATTTCTTAAATATTGTTATGTATTTATCTAAATTTTTGATTGATATCAATAAGCTATTAACCATTAATCTTTGAGTAAAATAGTTAAAATGACATATCTTTTCTGTATCTTTTTTATAGGGTGTGAAAAATTGGGCTGAAAGTTCTGCAAATCTATCACCTAAGCGATAACCAGCCCAACCCCAAAACCGCCAATAATAAACAAACTCCAGTATATTTGAGCTTTTATCAGTATAAAATCTGACTTGGCCGCCAGTTGTTCCACTTGTCTTCTGCAAGGTAGGCTTATATTTTTTAAAATCTTTGGCTTTAAGGTTATCAAACTCTTTTATCAATATCTCTTTAGTCAAAGGCGGTATTAGCTTTAAATCTTCGGCTTTTTTAATATCTTGCGGATAAATACCCTTATCTTTAAATATCTTTTGGTAATAAGGTACATTTTCATAGGCGTGATTTAGAATTATCTTTAACCTTTGAAGTTGATAATTATAAAGTTGGTTTTGATTCAACCATTGATTTTTATCAAATTCTTTTTTTAGTTTTATAATACTAAAAGGATAAAAAAAATCTTTTACTTGAAAATCTAATCCCATAATAAAAACAATTAAAGGTTACTTACAACAGAGAGGATCTTCCTGAACGATAGCGTGATAGATATTTAGACCTTTTTGCCGAGCCAAAGAAAAAGCTAAACCCCGGCAACCTACGCACAATTTATTATAATCACAGTTAAAGCATTTTCCGTCTAATTTTGGCTCGATATTTCTAACTAACTTAAAAAAGGGCTTATTGATAGCTGCAGCTATCGTAGTGTTTTTTATATTATATAGCTTAATATCGATATCGGCGCAAGGCTGGATATAACCTCTGCTAGTAATATAGACGCTATAAAAAAATTGTAGACATCCGTGTCCCGGCAAAGGTGTATGTATTAGCCAATCATAATTATATTTTTCCCTATCTAAAAGAAGGATTTTTTTCTTTAGTTTATGCATGTCTTGCTTATTAACTTCTAACTTAGAAGAATATTTAAGTCCCCTATTCCTAGGTATAAGCTCTTCTAAATTAGGATAAATATTATTTTCTCGGCAAAATTGCCAGACATCAATTATATCTTTATAATTGATATCTGTAACTACGAAAGATGCTCCGCAACGTAAGGCCTCGCCTTTACTTTTGTTAAAACCTACTTTAAAAAGATTTTGCATACCTCGCATGATAAGTTTATAAGTTCCTTTTTCGCCGGCTAATAAATCTTGGATTTTTTCATCTAAAGAGTCTAGTTTAAAGATTACCGAAGTATTATTATCGTATAAAAAATAACTCAAATCTTGAGTTAACGTCAAACCATTAGTAAAAATAACTGGTATCATTCCTTTTTTATTTACAAACTTAATCAGTTGCCTAAAATATGGGAATATTGTCGGTTCTCCTCCTCCGATGATAACTACTGATTGAGCTCCTAAAGATTTGGCTTCTAAGATAACTTCTTTCATCTTATCAAAAGATATTTCGCCACTTAACCCTTTACCAGTTAAACCATTGCAATAAATACACTTTAAATTACAAATGAGACTAGTTTCAAGACGTATTGTTAAGAGGCTATTTTGACTACGGGATTTATTAATATCTTCTAAAGGATAATTATACCCGGCCAATAATGGTGGGGTTTTAAACTGCTGATATTCTTTGTCCTTTAATTTTACTTGTTGTTTTTTTATTTCTATCATTTTCCCAGAAGTATTTAATAAGGAAAATTGGTATTAATCTCGCGGGCTAAATTTTAGAAATCCATCTACTTCTTTATGCCACAATCTTTTATTACGCCATTTATCATTTAATAGTAATTGCGATAATTTTAAACCCTGGATAATACAATGGTCTATATTACAATGCAAAAATAAACCATACCTACCAACCGTAAAAAGATTATTAATGGCTTCTAGCTTGTTATAGATATAAAAAAAGTTTCCTTTCCACCCTGTAGCATATAGGGGATAAGAATTTTCTAACTTTAAAGAAAAGTATTTTAAAACTTCGGGTTGACTCTTTAGAATTCCTACCTTAATTAAGTCTTTTAAGCATAATTCTAAAAGCTCTGAATCGCTAATATTATATATTTTATCCTCTAAAGAAAAAGGTATCTCTATAGTCAATAAAGTGCCTTTTAAATAAGGATTTAGGTAGGGAGAATATCGCTGCAATCTAGAGACTCTACCTAAAATCATATGTAAGCTAGGGAAATAATAAGTTTCACTATTATCCGATACCGGATCTTTAACGACAATATACATAATCCTTACTCCGCGCCATTCTAATTTACAGTTATCTTCTTTTCCATTAAAAACCAAACTGTAAAGTTTATCTATCGGGATTGTGGAAATTAATAAATCTATATCTATAATGTCTCTTTCCCCTTGCGAATTCTCAATTTCTATTTTAGAAACTCTATTATTATCTAAAAAAACTTTTTTGACACTGGTTTCTTTTGCAATATAGCCTTTATTATTCAGAATTTTGTCGGCTAATTTACTGCTAATTTGGCCGATTCCTTGTTTAGGATAGAAAAAATAATTATTAAATCGTAATAGGCGTCTTATTATAACGAGCAAACTCCCGTAAGAGCGGTGTTTCTTAGCAGCATCTATTGAGATATCTTTAGGATTTCTACCCCACAATTTCTCAGCAAAGTCTTTATAGAAACTCTTGTAGATATCTTTTCCGCCCTTTCTAATCATCTCTTCTTCAAAATTATCTGCCTTTCCATGATAAAACGAAATAAAGTGTTTAAAGTAGCTAAAACAAAATTTAACGGCTTCTTTAATAGATATTATCCCCAATATGCCAAAAATGTTGGGAGGATAAGCTATAAATTTCTTGTTAATATACACCTTGCCTTTACGCGGGCGTTTTAGCAGTTTTTCTCCCGTAGTATTTTCAATATAGCGGATAATTTTAGAGGGAGTTTCTCTGTGAAGCCGGTGTGAACCTAAATCTACCAACAATCCATTTTCTGATAGAGTAGTAGCTAAGCCTCCTAAAAAATTCTCTTTTTCTATAATCAAGACCCTATCTTTATACTTTTTAGATAACTCTGAAGCAATGGTTAAACCGGTAACCCCTGCCCCTAGTATAACAATTTTATTTTGAAAGTAATTATCCATGTATGCTATTAATTTAACAAAACTCTCTAAAATCTAGGTTCTAAACAAAAACATTAAAATAATATTTAATATCTATATTCTTGAGTAATATCTAAATTAATCAATTTTAACAGCAGTTTATAGAATTTACAACTTTAGTATAAAAAACTTATATTATATAGTTTTTAGACTTCGTTTATAAATTTTAAACAGCAGCCAGAGAAATAGGATTAAACCGTATAATTTAGAAGAACCCCAAAATAAAAAAATATTGTCTAAAGGAACATAATAATATCCTAATCTAAAACCCATAAGAGTAAAAGAAGCTAAGAATAATATATAGAAACTAATGCTTATTTTTCGATAATTCTCTACTAAGAATCCTATCACTCCGCATAATGGTAAGATAAGCACTGAAAAGTGATACACAAAACTACCAGTATTAACTAATAAAATAGTCGTAATAAAGATACTTACTTCCCATAAAAAAATATTATTATCTAAAGAATTACTTTTTAATAAAGCTAAAATAAATATAAAAAATATTGCTCTTAAAATTAAAGATAATATCTTTGGCACCAAAATATTGTCGCGGTATCCTTCAATGCCCCAAGCTAAAAAAAATGTTTTTTCGATCAAAGAACCTAAAGATTGGTTTAACTTGATATACCATAATTCGGATTTATCACAATTAAGCTCCATGAACTTACTGCCACTGATAAGGCCTGGGAACGTCTTGGAAAAGTAATCATTATTGATATTTTTTTTGACAGCAACTGTACTAAAAATAGTAATTGCTATTATTATGATTAAAGACAAAATCGTTAACTTCATAAGCCTTTTTTTTACAAAATAAATAATAAAAGCGAGGGGGCTTAATTTTAAACAACAGCTAATAGCATAAAGCATACTACCCAAAAAGTTCTCTTTTTTTATAATTAAATATATTCCTAGGTAAAGAAACAAACTCATGATAAGGTCTGCTTGGCCTAGTCTTAATTCAAGGAATAAGGGGTTAAAGATACCCATAAAACCCAAACTTAGCCAAAAAACATCTTTATTTTTAATTCTAAACATCCTCAAGCTTATTAATATAATTACTATTATCAAAGATTGATTTAAGAAAAGCCAAAGCATCTTTGCTAACCAAAAGGGGAGAAAAGTTAAAGGAACGACTAAAAATAAGAAAAAAGGAGGATAGAGATAATCCATTCCACTATTAAATGCACCTTTCTCTTCTCCTAATTTATACATTAAATTTGTATTATAGAAATCTTTGCCTTCTCTTAAGGTTAGTGCTGCTGAGTAATATTGGGAAAAATCTATTACCCAAAAAGAAGTTACATCTTTTGATTTTAAACTATTAAATTTATAGGTGATATATTTATATTGAGGGAATATGATAAGATGGATGAGAAATATGGAAATACAAAAAAGCTTTAATAAGTTTTTCATTTCTAATCTTATATCATGATGATAAAAATTATTTGTTATAGTGAAACACTGCCCGAACTGGACGCCAGACGAACTTCACAACTCCAAGTGATACATATGGTTGTGAGAATTTACACTCGCAGGAGCAAAAAACAATTAATCCGTTTTGGCGATCCTTTGCCTGAGAAACCTCAGCGGGCAAAGCGAATTTATCAAAATGTTATCTATGAAGGCCTCAAACTTCAAGCCTTCATTAATAACGGTACTTCCAGAATAACTTGGGCACAAACCCGTAAAGAGTTAAAAATTTCAGAATCCAAGTTAGCACACTTATTGAAAATAATCAATCAGTTACCGGCCGATTTCGTCGAAAACATGAGATCATGCGACAATCCGGAAATCCTAAAAATCTTCACCGGTCGAAGACTATTGCAAATCTCCCGTCTTAAAACCGAGAAAGAACGCCGAAACACAATAGAACGGTTACTACCAAAGCTCCCGCAAGTAACTACTTCTTCAAATATTTATTAATTCGGCCCTTCAGCTTTTCTTCACTCTTCTTTTTTATTTCGCATTGCCAGATGCACATGTAATCCCACCCGAGTTTTTTGAGCTTTGAATAATTCTGCTTATCGCGATAGATGTTCCCTTCTATCTTCTTCGTCCAAAAAGATTTGTTGGACTCAGGCAATTTAGACCGACTACACTTCTTGCACCCATGCCAAAAACACCCCTGAACAAAGATCGCTTTCTTCAAACATGGAAAAACGATATCCGGGTTTCCAGGCAAACTCTTTCTATGCAAACGATACCGATATCCCATGCCATAAATCATTTTCCTGACGGCTAATTCACACCCTGTGTCTCTAGTGCGAACCTTTTTCATAATCTCGGTTCTTTTGTTCGCAGAAAAAATATCAACCATAGTTAATAACCAAGTGCTCTAAAATATTTTTGGCCTGCAAGCGGCAAAATTCCGGAGGCAGTGCATTGCCGATCATCAAAGAGATTTGAGTCTTTGTTGCATCTTCCGGAAATTTGTAATCCTTCGGGAATGTTTGCAATAAGGCCGCTTCCCTAGCACTGATACTACGATCTTCCGACGGATGCAAGAAACGCCCTTTCGACGGATTAAGGCATCCCCCGGTTATTGTAGAAGAATAATCATTCCACTTCAGCCGACCGTATACGTCGTTAAATCCTACATTTTC
>JAGOLA010000096.1 GCA_017994375.1 Candidatus Omnitrophota bacterium
CGCTAATAGCATCCGATATTTTAGAAGGAGAAATTGAAGCAGTATCGGCCTTAAGCAAGATGTACATTCCTCCCTTTAAATCCAAGCCTAAACTTATATTCTTTTTCAAGGGAAAAATATAAAATATACTTAAGGCAATTGAAGCTGCAATAATAATGAGACGTATTTTTAAATCGGCTTTTTTTATCATTGTCTAACTTTGCTTACGTAAGCGATGGAATTTTTATCAATTTCAATTTTAGCATTTTCATCTACGCGTAAAATAAATGTTTTATCTTTTATATTAACAATAGTTCCATGAATGCCGCCGCTGGTTACTACTTCATCGTTTTTCTTTAAGTTTTGTATCATAGCTTGATGTTCTTTTTGCTTCTTTTGTTGCGGTTTAATAATAAGAAAATAAAAAACTATAAAGATAAATATGAATGGCACTAATTGAATAATACCGGCATTAGGATTGGGTTGCATTTTATCCTCCTTGTTTATAAATAACTAAGAATAGTTTTATTTTAAGGGCTTATTTAACGACTGTATTTAGCTTTTTATATTTTTTAAATAAACTGGCTACCGTCTCCGTAGGTTTAGCGCCTTTTTTAACCCAAGATTCGTATTGAGAAGTATCTATTTTTAATAGATTTTTTGAAGGATCATAATGTCCCAATTCATCGATAAACCTAGAATCTCGAGCTGCTCTTAAATCTATTACTACCATTTTGTAATAATATCTTCTTTTAACTGATTTTCCTGGTCTCTGCAAGCGAATAGTAAGCATATCCTTATTCCTCCTTCTCTTTATGTTCAGCAAAAATAAATTCCGGCTCAAATACTGGCTTATAGCTAGGTATAGCAAAAGTAGTTATTTCATATCCTCCTACTATAGTCCTGCCTAAAAAATAAGTAATACCTTTTAGTGCCCCCCCAAAAAATCCATGAATTTCTCCTGCTGCGCCACCTTCTCCTTTGGTTTCTACCATTTGTTTAGGAAGTTCTATCCAACCCAAAGAGAGGTTAATAAATCCTCTGGCTAATTTACGTAGAAAATTATAATCTTGTGCATAAAGAGGTATAGCAAATAAAAGTTGCAGAATAATAAAAAAAAGAACTGCTTTTTTTACCATTTTAATTTCCTCCTTTTTTACTTAGCTAATTCTAATGCTACCAATTGTGCTCTGGCTTTATTTAAAGTTTCTTGATATTCTTTCTCGGGCTTAGAGTCGGCAACTATCCCTGCTCCAGCCTGAATATAAGCTTTATTATTTTTAAAAATAATAGTCCGTATTATTATACAAGTATCCAGGCTATTTGTGAAGGAAAAATATCCTACTGAACCGGCGTAAATGCCTCTTTTGTCGGGTTCTAAATCGTTGATTATCTGCATAGCTCTAATTTTAGGCGCTCCGCTAACCGTACCAGCTGGAAAACAACTAGCTAAAGCTGTAAAAATATCGGTTTTATTGTTAATTTTAGCACGCACTTCGCTTACAATATGCATTACGTGCGAAAACTTTTCTACTTGCATAAATAAAGGAACTTTTACACTGCCTTGTTTAGCTACTCTGCCTAAATCATTACGAGCCAAATCTACTAACATAATATGCTCGGCCCTTTCTTTAGGGTCCTTTAATAGTTCCTTTTCTAAGCGACAATCTTCCGCTTCATTGCTTCCTCTTTTTCGGGTACCGGCTATAGGATGAGTAATCAACGTACCTTCTTCGCATCTTAAAAGCATCTCCGGAGAAGAACCGGCAAGTTTTAAATCGTTAAAATTTAAATAAAACATGTAAGGAGAGGGATTAAGCGTCCGTAAATAGCGGTAGGCCATAAAAGGATCGGCTTTAAAATTACAACTAAAACGCTGTGAAATAACAGCTTGAATAATATCGCCTTTCTTAATATGTTGCTTAACTTTATTCACGGCTGCTATAAAACCTTTTTTAGGAAAGTTTGATTTCATTTTAAGTTTAGTGCGGGAAAAAGCTAAATCCGGTAATTTTACCGGTTTGGTAATACGATTGTAGAAATCTTTAAAATATTCTTTTTCTGAAGCATACATTCGGCTCGCTTTATTTTTATCCTTAATCATAGAAAAATAAAGCAATTCAATTTGTTGTTGACGGTGGTCAAAAATCACTAAGAACTTAGGAAGAATAAAATAAGCATCATAATCTCCTAATGAATCAGGTAGGTTTTTACCGATATTTTCATAAAATCTTATTATATCGTAGCCTAAATAGCCCACAAATCCGCCAAAAAATCTTAAATTCTCTTTAGGTGCTACCTTAAAACTAGCCGTTATTTTCTTAAGAGTATCTAGGGGGGATTTATCAACGGCAAACTCCACAGTTTTTTCGTATTTTAAGTAAACTTTCTTGCCTTTGCTTTTAAAAACACAAAGGGGTTTAAATCCGAGAAAAGAAAAATGGCAAACCTTTTCTTCGCCCTCAACAGATTCTAGTAAAAAACTTTCTCCTTTAAAAAATTTAGAAAGCTTATAATAAACAGCGATTGGCGTAAGCCCGTCAGAAAAGAACTTACGGGAAAAAACTATAAGATTATTAGTCTTAGTTAATTTTTTAAAATCTTTTAAGTTAGGAGTTATTTCTCCAGAATTCTTCTTTTTTTTAGACATACTTATCTTTTTAAATTAAACGCCGAAAAAAGCAACTTTTCTCGCCGGTATGACAGGCAGCTCCTTTCTGATCAACCTCTATCAATAAAGCATCTTTGTCACAATCGTAATATATCTTTTTTACCTTTTGGATATTGCCACTAGTATCTCCTTTTCTCCATAAGCACTGCCGCGAACGGGAATAAAAACAAGTTCTCTTTTCTTTTAAGGTAATTTTTAAAGATTCTTTATTCATATATGCTACCATTAAGACTTTTCTTGTTTTAACATCCTGAACGATGGCAACAATAAGACCCTTCTCGTCAAATTTAAAATAAGGAATCTTAGAAATAGAAGCCTTCATTTTTGAGTCAACCTTTTTAATCATATTCTCACCATTATCCCTTTTTTATCCAGATATTCTTTGATTTTGCTTACGCTAAGCTCGCGAAAATGAAATACCGATGCGGCTAAGGCAGCCGTAGCTTTAGTTTTTTTAAAAATATCATAAAAATGGCTTAATTGTCCGGCTCCTCCCGAAGCAATAACCGGTATTTTTACTACTTCGGTTACGGCTTTAGTTAAAGCTATATCAAAACCATCTTTAGTGCCATCGCAATCCATACTAGTAAGGAGTATTTCCCCAGCACCCATCTTCTCTATCTTCTTAGCCCAAGAAACCACATCGATACCAGTAGGAGTTCTTCCTCCGTTGATATAGACTTCCCACTTGTTCGTCTTGCGTCTTGCGTTTTGCGTTTTGCGTTTTGCGTCTATCGCCACTACAATACACTGACTGCCAAAAATCTCTGATGCTTTACTGATAAGTTTAGGATTCTTTACTGCGGCGGTATTAAGAGAAACTTTTTCGGCACCGGCTAAAAGAAGTTCTCTTATTTCCTTAATACTATTTATTCCGCCGCCGACAGTAAAAGGCATAAATACTACTTTTGCTACTTTTCTAACTAAATCTATAGTAGTAGAACGTTTCTCGATACTAGCGGTAATATCTAAAAAAACTAATTCATCGGCGCCTTCTCTTTCATAAAACTCGGCATTTTTTACCGGATCGCCGGCATCTCTCAAATTAATGAAATTTACCCCTTTTACTACCCGGCCTTTATTGATATCAAGACAAGGAATAATACGTTTTGCAAGCATAGAAATTCAATTTTTAAATAAAGTAAATTATATCATAAGTTTAAAAAATCCCAAAAAGGATTAAAATCTAAGCTTTTAAAGCACTGTCTTAAATAAAACCTTAAAAGATTGGGGTCGATACAGGAGTGTTAAAAATTACTTACCGAGACGTTTTTTTACTAATTCACCTAATCCTTGAAAGGAATTCCTGTCTAATTTTAAAAAGTAAACCCGGGTTTCATAAAATTTCGCTAAACCTTCATCCAAGCTGCTATCTACCGAATCGACTACTTTTGCTATTTCTTCTATTTTATGAGGTTCTACCGGCAAATTAGTAGACAAACGTAAATAGGTACCTTTTTTAAAGGCTTCTTTAGTAGTAAACAGCATTCCGCCTTGACTGATATTTTTGGTTCGCGTCCAATCAAATTGGCCGGATATTACTTCCGGACGGTAACTAACCATAAGATTAACCGGAACCCGCGGAAATTTCCTTCTCTCTACACCCTTATACATAGATAAAGCTTACAGTATTTAATAAAATAAGGGTTATTATAGCATGTTTAGTTTCAAATAAAAGAATTTTATTGCTAATTGAAAACGATTTAAGTAACGCTTCTTCATCCTCTAAAAACTTGATAATTATTATGTTATACTTAATTTGAGAGGTCTAAAATGTTAAAAAATAAAAAAACAGCTGTAAATATAAAAGAAAGGCGTAAATATAACCGCTATGACGAGCTATTAAAGGTTACGCTTTGCCCTTCTAAAT
>JAGOLA010000097.1 GCA_017994375.1 Candidatus Omnitrophota bacterium
GCTATGGGGAGTAAGTTTTCGCGGTTATAGGTAGGTATAATTACGCTAAAAAACGGCTTGTTCATAATCTATGGAAGGAGAATAAAAATCATTAAATCCGGCTAAAGTAAAAAAAGACTTAATGTTATTCTGTTTGCTCCAAGTTATTAATTCCTTTTTTAACTGATTAGCAAAGTTAAGATAATTATTTTCATCTTTGTAAATATTCTCTATTTTTTGTCTTTTATCTCGTCCAAAATATTCTTCGGTTCGTTGCAAAAGAAGACTAAAGTTTCCCTGTTTTTGGTGATAAAGCTCGATGCCGACTTCCTTAGTTTTAGGCGGTAAAATTCTAAAGATATCTTCAAGCGAGGATATAAACGGCATAAAGGGGCCGATATGTATCCTTAAATTTATTTTATGATCAAGAATGCTTTCAATAGTTTTTAAGCGATCTGTTATCAGCGAAGAACGAGGCTCAAAAGCTCTTATAATACTATCGGAGTGAAAATTAAGGGTAAAGAAGATTTTATTTTCCGGATTTTTACCGATGATATCCAGATAATTTGCTATTAAGTGGGATTTAGTAAGTATTAAGTAAGGAATAGAGTTAGCATTTAATAATTCCATGATCTTTTTCGTAAGAGAATAGTTTAATTCTTCTTGTTGGAAACATTCGGTAGTAGAACCTAAAAGTACTCTTTTAGGACTTTTATACTGTAGCTCTTTTTCTAATATTTCGACAGCATTGATTTTTATGCCTAAAGAACCACCAAAGCTATATTTTTTTAAATTTTTATTTATTTGAGAGTAACAATAAATACATCCAAAGGTACAACCTCGATAAGGGTTAATTACATAGTCAGCTAAAGATATTTGAGTTGGAGATAATAGGCGTTGAGTATGAATTATTTTTAATTCCATTGCTGGTATCAACTAAAATATAACAGGTTATTAATAAAACTTTTAGTATATTTTATGTCTTCACTTCTCATAACATTTAAAAACTTTTCTATACGTTTGATCATTTCTACTTTCGGCCGATTTTTATTAGAATTGGCTTGAAAATAATCGATGAAAGGGTTAGCTTGAGCGATTTTAGGAATATTTTTTTTATTTTTGGTAATAAAATTTATAGTTTCTGAAAATTCTTTTTGGCTTTCACCGGGATAACCAAAGATAAGGCTTATTTCAAAGTGAACATCGGCTTTGTGAAGAGTTTCCAAAAATTTTTGTGCCATAAGAGTAGTAAAACCTTTATTCATTTTTTTAAGGATTTTATCGGAGCCACTTTCTAATCCGATAAAAAGATTGTAACAACCACTTTTTTTCATAAGTTTAGCCGTAGAGAAAGAAAATTTTTCGGTTATTCTGGCTTGAGCCTCCCAATTTATTTTTAAGCGTTTTTTTATCAGCAAGAGACAGAAATCTTTTAGCCAATTCTCGTGATAATTTATAAGCGAGTCGCAGAAAACAAAGTTGTTTACGTTGTATTTTTTCTGTAGATATTTTATCTGTTCGACCATATAAAGTGCTGAATGTTGGCGGTAGGTAACGCTTAATTTATTTTCAGTACAGAAGTTGCATTTAAAAGGACAACCTCGCGAAGAAAATAGCGGTAAGTAGCTAGAATAAAATTTGATATCTAAAGGTTGAAAATCATAAAAATCCAAAGTATCAAGGTCAGATATTTCCCGAAAATAATAAAAGCGGTTTTTTTGATTTTGAATTATCTCACTAAGAGGGATTTCTCCTTCGCCAATGACCCAATAGCTTGGCAGAGAAAACTCTGGAGTTTTCTTTAAAAAAAGAGTCTGTGGCCCTCCAAAAATTAGATTTTTTTGGGGATACTTCTGGACTATTTTTTCCGCCAGACGGAAAGTAAAGGGCAGGTTACGTTTAGTAAGAGAAAAACCGACAAAAGAGGCCGGCTCTATTTTTTTATAGAGATGTTCCAAGAAGTCCGGATAGCGCTTTTCGATAAAATAAAAAAGATTCTTTTCAAATTGGTCATCGAGAGTGAGCCATCTTTTTAAAGGCAGAGAAGATAGCCGAAATAATCCCATATTAAGATCGAGAATATTAGTTTTAATACCTTTTTTTTGGAGATAAGTTTTAAGGTAGGCTAGAGAAAGCGGTGGAGTTTTCAGCCAAAAAGGAGGAGTTTGAATTAAGTAGATTAAATCTTCCATTATTGTATAATTATAACACAAATGGCCAATTCCTTATATATTCATATCCCTTTTTGCCGGCAAAAATGCCCTTATTGCGATTTTTACAGCATTAATTACGATAACGAATTAGCAAATTCTTATCTTAAAGCTTTAATCCAACAGATAGATACTGTAAATAATAATTTTACGACATTATATATCGGAGGCGGTACCCCGAGTGTCCTTAGCTTTAATTTACTTAAAATTTTACTTAAAAGTTTAAGCAAGCTTAGCAAAAAGGCAAAAGAGTTTACCATAGAGGCAAATCCGGAGAGCCTGGATGAAGATAAAATAAAGTTATTTTTGGATAATGGCGTAACTCGTTTAAGCTTAGGAGTGCAGTCGTTGTCAGATATGAAATTGAAAAAATTAGGCCGGATACATTTCGCAGATAAAGGCAGGAAAAGCATCCTTTTAGCCAAGAAAGAGGGGTTTAAAAATATTAGTACAGATTTGATTTTTGGCCTTCCGGAAGAATCTTTAGAAAGCTGGGCTAAAGAATTAAAAGAAGTAGTTAGGTTACCCTTAAATCACATTTCGGTATATTCTTTAACTTACGAGAAAAATACTTTATTTTTTAAAGAGTTACAGAAAAAAAAGATTAAACCTTTGAATGATGAGATAGCTGCCAAGATGTATAAATTAGCTATGGCTTATTTACCTAAAAAAGGCTTTAGGCAGTATGAAGTGTCTAATTTTGCTAAGAGAGGGTTTATCTGCCGGCACAATTATAATTATTGGCAAAATAAGCCTTATTTAGGCTTAGGCTCGTCAGCGGTATCTTTTTTACAAGGACAAAGGTTAAGAAATCCTAAGCCAATAGAGGATTATATTGTCAAAGTCAACAAAGGCCTTAATCCAGCGCTTTTCATAGAAAAACTTTCTCCTTTACGGCACGCTAAAGAAACCGCAGCTTTAAAGATTAGGACCAAAGAAGGCATAGATTTTGCCTGGTTTAAAAAAGAGTGCGGTTATGATTTTTTGACGATTGAAGCTAAGGTTTTAACTAAACTAATCAGGGAGCGATTGCTGAAGTATAAAAAATCTTCTGTCGGTAAGAGAACAGGCATTTTTTTAACCGAAAAAGGATTTTTATTTGCCGATACCGTAGCAAGTTATTTTCTTTTATGAAAAGTGAGCGTTTCTATTTTAAATTACTCTGTTTGAGGAGGTTTACGTAGCTCTTTCTTTTGGCTTTGTATTTTTTTATCTTTTAGCATCTTTTCTTTAGCTCTTCGAGAACGCCTTCTTTTTTGTCTTCTGATCTTTTCTATTTGTCGTTGTTTTTCACTTTTTTTCTTGAGAATTTTTTCTTCTATTTTTTCTAAGAGCAGCTGCCGGGCCAAGAATCTATTTAAGCTTTGAGACCGTTCTTTTTGGCATTTTACCTCAATTCCGGTAGGAAGATGTTTTAAGTAGACGCAGCTTGAGGTTTTGTTTACCTTTTGGCCGCCCGGTCCTTGGGAATGTATGAACTTTTCTATAAAATCCGATTCTTTTATACCGAGTTTAGCCATTTTTTCTTTTAAGGATCTTATTTTTTCTTCATTTACTGGATAGTTCATGTCTATATAATAACATAAAATATTTTGTTCAACTAAATTTTTGTATGGATTTTTTTAGCGGCAATGGTATAATTAAAAAGCTAGTTTCAAGGTAGAATTATGAAGATAAATAAAGGGCGCCTTAAGAGAATTATTTCCCATTTTAAAGATAAAAATATTCTAGTAATCGGCGATTTAATCTTAGACCACCATGTTTTTGGCAACGTAGAACGGGTATCGCCGGAAGCTCCGGTCCCAGTAGTATGGGCTAATCGGGAGAAGTTTGCTTGCGGAGGAGCGGCCAATGTAGGTTTGAACCTACGTTCTTTGAATGCTAAAGTAAGCTTATGCGGAATCGTTGGCAAGGATTATTTTGGAAAAACATTGTTTTCTATTATTGATAAGAGTCGTATCAATACCGGCTTAATAGTTAAAGATAATTCTCGTCCTACTACTCTTAAAACGAGAATTATGGCTCATCATCAACAGGTAGTTAGGGTTGACTGGGAGTCAGTAGAGTTTCTTTCTTCTAAAATAAATAGGTTAATTTTAGATAAAATAAGAAAGAATATCGATAACTTTGATGCTGTAATAATCGAAGATTACGGCAAAGGTACCATTAATCCGCAATTGTTGGAAGAAGTAGTAAGCCTATGCAAAAAGAAACAAAAGATAATTACCGTTGACCCTAAAGAAGAGCATTTTGATTATTATGAAAATGTTACTGCTCTTACT
>JAGOLA010000098.1 GCA_017994375.1 Candidatus Omnitrophota bacterium
AGTTTAATCTCACGTTTGATGAGGTAACGGCATAGTTATATTCCGAAGCCTTTATATTTTCTTTTTCAGCAGCTATATCGTTATGAACTTTAAAACCATCGAATAATAATTGTTTACCGGTTCTAGCATAAGAATAGGTATTAGCTTCTTTACCGCTACTGGCAGCTTGCGTTTTTTTAGCATTTAAATCTGTACTTATTTGCGGTAATAACTCGCTTTGTTTAATGCCTTTATTAGCTTCTGCTTGTTTAAGCTGTTGGGTTGCCGAAAGAAGATCAGGATTATTTTTTTGAGCTTCTTTTAGGCAATCTTCCCAAGTAAATTCATCTTGCGCTGATAAAGAAAATAATGAAATTGAAGATAAAAAGATAATAAGTAATAGACTGTTAACTCTCATATTATTACTAAATAAATATTAGTCTTTTTTTGATAATTCCTTTTTTAAAGTAGCAATGCGTTCTTCGAAGTGTTTTAAAAAATCAGCGATATTGCTAACCGGAATAAAGCTAATTATCTCTTGGCGGCTTGGCGGTCCCGACATTACTATCAATCTATCACCCGGCTTCATTTTAAGTATTTTCCGGGCCTTCATGGGAATAACGACTTGGCCACGTTGCCCCATTGTTACCGTTCCATAGACATGGGGTGAATCTTTCATTTAGCCCTCCTTTTTAAATCTCCATTAATATGAAAAGTATGATTTATATGATAAATCATACCATATTTATCTTTTCTTGTCAATAAGAGAAAAGGGGTTATTTCCAAAGAAGATACTTGGAAATAATTTATATTAGAAACCTAAAGAAAGTTGTTGTAAAGATTAAGGGTTATTTTGAAGTGTATTTGAAGAAATTATTTGATAAAAAATTGCCAAATTCCTCTTCTTATCATCATTACTGCTATTGCTGCCAGCAATAAAGACATGACTTTAGATAAAGCTTTTGCTCCGGCTTCTCCTAAAGTTTTAATCAATACCTGCGAGAATGAAAAAATTACTCCGGCTAACAAAACATTGATAAATATAGAAATTAAAGTAGCTAAAGGGCCGTATTCGGCTACTATAATTAAAGATGTAGTAAGTACCGCCGGACCTACTATCAGAGGAGTTCCTATAGGTACGGCGCCTAATTCTTTAGGCGGGATACGACGTTTTTTCTCGGAATTTAAGATATCGATTATCGCGATACAAAAAAGTATAGCACCGCCGGCAATCATAAAATCGCCTATAGTAATACCTAACAAACGAAATACTATCCTTCCTAAAATAATGAAACCAATAGCTAAACATAAGGCAGTTGTTACCGACTGAATAATAATTGATGATTTTTCTTTTTTACTTATACCATGGGTTAAAGAAACAAATATCGGCAGTACTCCTATAGCGTCTACTGCCACAAATACCGGAATAAAAGCTAACAACATATCTTTAATCATAATATTTATAATGCCAGATTATCACTAAAATGACCCCTGTCAATTGTCATTTTTTCGCTAATATCTAGTATCTAGTATCTAGTATCTAACATGTGACCTATGGCTTGTCACTTGAAACTTGGAGTGGTTGTCTCAACAATTTTGCCAGAAACCAAGCTACTAAAAAAGTAATTACTACACCAGATAATCCGGCCAAACCAGTAGAAAGCATCTCATTGGTAAATCCAGGAATAGCATAGTCGGAAAATGGACTTACAAACAGCGGTGCTGTTTCATGCAAAAACTGATATTTACTAGCAACCCATTCTAATCCATCAGGCAAACCACTGGCAAACGGACTAAGCATAAATGCTATGATACCGGAGGCTACTAAAGGAAGAGTAACAGTTTTTTTCGCGGAAACTTTTTGTCTATCGAAAGCAAATATATAATAAGCTGCTACGGTAATAAATGCTTCGCCTATTCCAATAAAAGCGTGAGTACCAAGCATAGCAGTAATTACTCTAAAAAAAGGTATAGTTCCAGATATAGCTAATTCAATACTAACTAGCAAAGCAGCTATCATTACTGATAACCAAGCTGTTATGCCAAGATTAACAGTATTTTGCGATAATCTTGACGAAAAACGTTGGTTAAAAAATATTCGAATAGCACCGCCTAAACCAGCTCCTAGAATTGCCATATTCAGGATATTAGCACCTAAGACGCTTAGGCCTCCGTCAGCAAAAACTAAACATTGAATCGTTACTACGATAGCCATAGAAAGAATACCAAAAGGTATACCAAGCAAAGTAGCTGCTAAGACGCCTCCTAATAAATGCCCGGAAGTACCACCATTAATCGGAAAGTTCATCATCTGACCGGCAAAAATTAAAGCCGTAATAGCTGCAAAACGAGAATTAGTCGGTTTTTTTTGGGAAAAAAAGGCTTTCCAAGTCGCAACTGCAATACCAACAGCGCTTATCCCGGCGCTTAAGGGGCAAATTTGCCCATTCAACATACTACTAGGAATATGCATAATATAATGCCTCCTTCTAATTTCAAGTTATGATATTCACAGATAACCCAACAAAAATTTTTAAACTATCTATCCAAATTAACAACACTCATTGTTAATTGGCCATGTTTAATTCCTTTTAAAGCAATTAATTTATCTGCTAACTCTCTTAACTTTGCAGCTTTACCTTTAAGTGCTATTACTTCTAAACAATTATGGTGGTCTAAATGGACATGTTGTACCGATAAAACCAAGCTTTGATAATTATGTTGTAAGTTAATAGATTTGTTGAGTAAATCTCTCTTATGGTGATCATAAATCAAAGAGACACATCCGGCTACTTCTTTATTAAGCTGCCACTTTTCCTGTACTATATTATTGCGGATTAAAAATCGAACAGCTTGCGAACGGTTAGGAAACTTATGTTTTCTGGAAAAATCATCAAGTTTCTTTAATAATTCCTCTTCTAAAGATACTCCGAATCTTCTTATGCTTTTCATCGTAATACTTTTTTAAAAATAGTAACACTTAATTTAAAAATGTCAAGAAAAAATATAATAGTTTAATCTGTAATTTTAACAAAATATTATTAGGAAGTAATTTAACAAGTTTTATATTTACTAATGGGGGGAACGAAAGATTTTATTATTTTTTTCCTGAAATTACGATAAAACTACCTTTTCCAAAACCTTTTTTCGGCTTTTCTATGGAATGAATTTTCTTCGGGAAATGGAATATAGTTTGATAATAAGTAAATTTTTTAAATCCAACAGCTTTAAGCAAAGTTACTAAATTTTTAACGCTATAAAAATTGGCTTTGTTATAAAACAAACTTTTCTTTTTTTGATAGAGTTTCCCTAAAAAGCTGTCCTTATCTATTATGCCTAAAATAATCTTTCCTTTATCTTTTAATACTCTCTTAGCTTCCTCTAAAATTTTTGTAGGATTTTTAACAAAGCAAATAGTAATAATAATAGCTATATAATCAAATGTTTCATTCCAAAAAGGTAAATCTTCGCCAAAACCCCAACGTACATTTAATCCTCTACGCCTAGCAATTGTGAGCATATTACGAGAAGAGTCGATACCGGTTGCAATCTTTAAAGGTACGGCAAATCTTCCTGTGCCAACGCCAATTTCTAAGCCTTTTCCTTCCTTAGGTATCACTTTCTGTAAGGCTTCTAACTCAGATAGATAAACAAATTTATTCTTCTCATACCAAGCATCATATTTTTTATAGTAACGATCAAAAATATTCATCATAAATCTAGGTCTCCCCACCAACCATCATAGAATTTTTTTAAATGTTCATAAAATAATTTATCCATAGTATTTCTTTTAACATCTTTTTCCTTAAAAGAATATCTATAACCAGCACAATATGAGATAAGGACATTATTAGCTTGAGATATTTTTTTGAACATTTCTTCACATTCTTTTTCTTTCCCATCTCGGCATCGATCAGGATGATATATTAAACATAGTTCCTTATATGCCTTTTTTATTTCTTCTAAGGTAGCATCTTCTCCTAAACCTAATAATTTTCTTGCTTCATTTATTTGTTTAAAATCGGCCATATTGTAAACCTTAACTTCCTTTTAATGTAAATTTATATTCTAAATCTTCTTTTTCTTATTTATAAATAAAAGAGGAAAAACAAAATCGCTAACACAACAAGGCAACCAAACAGCAAGAAACAAAAATAAAAAAATAACAAAGTAAGAAAAAAGATTTAAATCCTGGCCTATTGCCATAATAATATGAAAAAGCGATGCCCAGGTACTGATTAAAACATGACCGGCGTGAGGAAATTTAGTCTTTGGCCAAAAATAAGCTACAATGATACCTGATATCGCCAAGGGATTAATTAACCACCATTTCTCAATAAATCCTAAATGCATCTCTCTTTTCGGCATCCTAAGCAAGATTTCTCCTAAGTATGGGATAATAGAATCGCTAATCGTAGCAATACCTATAGAGCCCATATAGCCAATTATAAAC
>JAGOLA010000001.1:0-47690 GCA_017994375.1 Candidatus Omnitrophota bacterium
GCTATACACACTACTGCTCGGTATTCGTCAATAAGAGCTATCGGACCATGCTTCATTTCTCCGGCAGGGTATCCTTCGGCTGGGATATAAGAGATCTCCTTTAATTTTAGCGCACCTTCTAAAGCTAAAGGATAATTTAAGCCGCGACCTAAAAATAAAAATGAACCAAATTTAGAGAATATTTTGGCAATTTTTTTTATCCTATCAATACTCTCCAAAGTTCTTTTTTGCATATAGGGCATTTGGCGTAAATCTTTTAAAACTTTGGTGAGCTCTCTATTTTTAATATTACCTTTTATAAAGCCTAGATAAAGAGAAAATAAATAGAGGGCTAATAACTGGGCAGTATAGGCTTTGGTAGAAGCTACTCCGATTTCCGGTCCGGCCAAAGTGGCAATAATACCGTTACTTTCTTTGAATAAGCTGGAGCCTAAAACATTGCAAATACTTAAAATCGTGGCGCCTTTCTTTTTGGCTTCATCTACCGCAGCCAAAGTATCGGCGGTTTCGCCAGATTGCGAAATAGCTATCAGCAAGTCTTTTTTATCTAAATTCATTCGTCGATAACGAAATTCCGAAGAGGTATCTATCTGGACTTCGATATCGCAGTTCTTCTCCAAAAAATATTTAGCGCCGTAGCCAGCATGGTAAGCGGTACCACAGGCGGTAATATAAATTTTATTAATTCTTTTTAAAAAATTTTCGCTGATATTAATAGCCGGAAAGTGTATTTTCCCGCCACGAATATATAAGGAAATTATTTTTTCGGATATTTCCGGCTGCTCAAAAATTTCTTTTAGCATAAAGTGCTCAAAGCCTTTCTTCTGGGCAGCGGCGGCTTCCAAAGTAACTTTTTCTACTTTTAATTTAACCGTTTTCTTTTTAAAATCGAAAATCTCTACCTTATCTTTATTTATGACCGCTAACTCTTTATCTTTTAAATAAATTACTCGCCTAGTAAAAGGCAACATGGCTGGAATATCGGAAGCTAAAAATTTACCCTTCTTGCCTAAACCAATTATCAAAGGACTAGCTTTTCTGGCCACTATAATATCATCTGGCTTAAACAAAGATAATACCCCTAAAGCAAATGAACCGTGCAACTTCTCCAAAGCCCTAATAACCGCTTCTTCCAAAGATCCTTGGTAGAAACTTTCAATTAAATGAGCTATCACTTCGCTATCGGTTTCACTTACAAAACGATGGCCTTTAGTAAGCAATTCTTCTTTTATAGCGTGGAAATTCTCAATTATGCCGTTGTGAACTACGGCTATGTTTTTTTGACAATCAAAGTGAGGGTGGGCATTTATAGTGGTTGGTCGACCATGAGTAGCCCAACGTGTATGCAGAATCCCGATGGAAACATCTTCTTTAAGTTTATCGTTTAGTTCTTTTTTTAATTCCCGGATTTTCCCGGAACGCTTGCGAGAGAAAAACTTCTTATTTTTTATTACCGCTAGCCCGCAAGAATCATATCCCCGATATTCCAAGCGCTCCAGACCTTCTATAAGGCTTGCTAGGGGTACTTTTTCTCCGACATATCCAAAAATTCCGCACATTAGACTACTTTAATTTTCTTTCTTGGTATCTTTGGAAGAAACAAAGAAATTTTCTACGTTTTGATTAGTAAAATAAATTATTAATACGCCTAGATAAGCTACCTGCAAGATAACAAATCTTATCATGGCCGGCGAAAGAAGTATAGATAAAAATATTAAAAAAGCCAGGGCAAAAGAAAGATAAACTGTTATTTTTCTAGCCCAATTTTTTTTTAGAATAAGGCCTATGCCGCTAGCTAAAAACACTAGGGCTATCATAGCTGGTATGATATTGTAAACTTTGAACTGTTCAAAAGTTATGTTTATGGCTAAATTTTTATGCTTAAATAAGGCTAAGACCTTCTCAAAATCCTGGGGAGTAAGGCTGAGATAATTTATTAGGGCTGCTAAGCCTAAAAAGCAATTAGTAACTCCTAAAATTGTAGACCCGATAAGATTTTTGTTGGTATTTGGCTCTTTCATGGTGTGTAAAATAAAACGACCCCAGCCGGATTTGAACCGGCGCCGTCGCCGTGAAAGGGCGATGTCCTAAACCGGGCTAGACGATGGGGTCGCAAAAATATTATTTATTTTAGATTAGAAGCTTATTTTGTCAACCTTAGAATAGTAGTTTTTCCTAAGCATTAATCTTCGGGGATTATCCTAGCAATAGTAGAAAGTTTGTCGTCTTTATCTAAGTTTATTATCCTTACTCCTTGCGTTGAACGACCGGAGGCACGAATATCACCAACTTTGGTCCGGATAAGAACTCCTTTCTCGGTAATACAAACAATTTCATCTTGCGGACTAACTAAAACTAAGGCTCTTACTTCACCTATCTTGTTAGAAAGTTTTATGTTGATTACCCCCTTACCACCCCGCGACTGTAAGCGGTACTCTTCAACGGCAGTCCTTTTAGCAAAACCATTTTCGGTAGCAGTAAGGATATAGTTTTCTTCTTTTTTAATGCTTCCTTTGATCAGCACCATGCTAAGATTATAATCACCTTTAGATAATCTCATCCCTCGCACGCCTTGCGATTGGCGGCCGGTAGGACGGACATCTTTTAAGTTAAATCTTATCGATAACCCCTTGATAGTAGCTAAAATTATTTCATCTTTTTCTTCACAAACTCCGGCTCCGACCAAATTGTCTCCTTTTTCTAAAGTTATGGCAAAAATGCCGCTTTTACGGATATTAGAAAATAAATCTAGAGCTGTCCTTTTAACTATTCCTTGTTGCGTAGCCATAAAAATAAACTTATTGCTCTCAAAATCCTGTATCGATAAGATAGCAGTAATTTTTTCTTCATTAGGTAAACTTAAAATATTTACTACTGCCCGGCCTTTAGAGGTCCTTGAGCCTAAAGGAACCTCGTAGGTTTTTAAGGGGTATACCTTACCTTGGTTAGTAAAGAATAATAACGTATCCCGGCTAGAGGCTACAAAGAGATGCTCTACGAAATCCTCTTCCGAAGTAGTCATGGCTGTTACGCCCCGGCCACCTCTTTTTTGCTGACGATAAGCGGCTAACGGCATTCTTTTTATATATCCGGACCCGGTTACGCTTATCACCATATCTTCCTCGATAATTAAATCTTCCGTTTCCAGTTCCTCTTTCTGGGCCACTATTGCGGTTCGGCGAGGATCGGTAAATTTTTGTTTTATATCGGCCAATTCGTCTTTTATCACCAGTTCCTGTTTTTTTTCCGAAGCTAGTATTGACTTTAATTGTTCGATGGTCTTCAACAACTCCAGATATTCCTGATCTATCTTTTTCCTCTCTAAAGCACATAATCTCTGCAGTTGCATCTCTAAAATAGCCTGAGCTTGTATTTCAGAAAGTTTAAATTTCTCCATCAATGCTATTTTCGCTTCTTGAGGATTTTGGGATTTTTTAATTACTTCGACGACTTTATCTAAAAATTTCAAAGCGATTTTTAATCCTTCTAGGATATGCGCTCTCTTTTCAGCTTTATCAAGTTCGAATTGGGTCCGGCGCACAATAACTTCCTTACGGAATTGAATATAGTGAGATAAAAACTCTTTGAGGTCAAAAATCTCTGGCTTACGATTAACAAGGCATAAGAAGATAGCGCCAAAAGTGCTTTCCATGCTAGTGTGTTTATAGAGTTGGTTTAAAACGATGTCGGATTGAACATCACGCTTCAATTCCATCACAATTCTCACGCCATCTTTATTGGATTCGTCGCGCAAATCCGATATGCCTTCTATTTTTTTATCATTGATAAGAGTGGCTATTTGTTCCACTAAGGTAGTTTTATTAAGTTGGTAAGGAATTTCGGTAACGATGATTTGGTTTTTATTTTTTTCATGTTCAATTATTACTTTAGCCCGCAGGGTAAGCTTTCCCCTGCCGTCTTTATACATCTTGACGATATCTTCTTTGCCGCAGATTAAACCGCCGGTAGGAAAGTCCGGTCCTTTTATATACTTACATAAATCCTTTACGGTTGCCTTAGGGTTATCTATCAAATAAATTACGGCGTCGCAAACTTCCTGCAAATTATGCGGAGGAATATTAGTGGCCATACCAACTGCTATACCACTAGCTCCATTAATTAGCATGTTAGGTAAAATTGCCGGAAGCACTTCTGGTTCTTCTAAAGAATTATCGAAGGTGGGGAAAAAATTAACGGTTTTTTTATCTATATCTTGGAGCAAATATTCACTGGGGCGCGCCATCCTGGCTTCGGAATACCGCATTGCTGCCGGCGGGTCGCCATCAATAGAGCCAAAGTTTCCTTGGCCGTCTACTAAAGGATAACGTAAAGAAAAATCCTGGGCCATTCTCACTAGAGCATCGTAGACGGCGATATCACCGTGTGGATGATATTTACCTAAAGTTTCTCCGACGATTCGCGCACACTTCTTATAAGGCTGGTTGTACCGCAAATGCAACTCGTGCATAGCATAAAGAATCCTTCTCTGCACCGGTTTAAGGCCATCTCTTATGTCCGGAAGCGCCCGACCTACAATTACGCTCATCGCGTAAGAGAGGTAGGATTCCTTCATCTCCTCTTCTAAATCCCTAGTAATTATTTTTTCTTTATTTTTTTCAATCATAATTAAATATCCAAATTCTTTACCTCATGGGCATAAGCTTGGATGAAATCCCGTCGCGGCTCGGCTTGATTGCCCATAAGAATAGTAAAAATCCTGTCGGCTTCCACGGTATCTTCTAAGGTTACCTGGACTAAAGTCCTTTTTTGTGGATCCATGGTGCTTTCCCATAATTGTTCGGGGTTCATTTCTCCTAACCCTTTATATCTTTGGACGGCCATTCCCTTGGTAGCTAGTTTACGGACTTCTTCCAACACTAATTTTAAATTATTACAGGTAATTTTTTCATTACTCTCGGTATGAGTTAATTCAAATAAATCTTTTTCCTGGGATAAATAGTATCTTAACGAGAGACCGAGCTTAAGAAGGATCTCGTTAATTTTACGTATCTCGTGAGATTCATAAATCTCTATGTGGTCTAATTCTTCGATGTCCCCATAAGACGACAGCTCATCTTCTTCTAAAACAAATACTACTTTTTGGTTTACGGATATTTTGTGGGCAGGATACTTCTTTTTTACTTCATCTATCGCTTCCACATACTTCTTAAAAGATACTCCCTTACGCTCTAAAGATAATTCCATTTGCTCCAAGGCAATGATGCTTTGGATGATCTTCTCTAATTCTTTCTGGACAAATACCTTAGGGCTTTTAGAAAGTTTCTTTATTTTTACCGACTGGGTGCCTAAAGATAAAATGATATTATTCATCTCGGCTTCGGTATGTATATACTCTTCCCACTCTCTTTTTTTAATCCGGTACAAAGGCGGTTGGGCAATATAAACATAACCGTCTTCCACTAATTTCGGCATATGGCGATAAAATAAAGTCAAAATAAGGGTTCGGATGTGCGAACCGTCAACGTCGGCGTCGGCCATAATAACCACTTTTTTATAACGCAATTTAGAGATATCAAAATCGTCTCCGATACCGGTTCCTAAGGCAGAAATTATGGTACGTACTTCTTCGCTGCTTAAAATTTTATCTAAACGGGCTTTTTCGACATTAAGTATTTTCCCTTTTATCGGCAGTATAGCTTGGAAATTTCTGTCCCGGGCCTGTTTAGCCGAGCCACCGGCGGATTCTCCTTCTACTATATACAATTCACACAAATCAGGGTTCTTTTCCGAACAATCCGCTAATTTACCCGGTAAGCTAGCATTATCTAAAGCGCCTTTACGACGTGTTAACTCCCTAGCTTTACGTGCTGCTTCCCGAGCCTGAAGAGCTAAAACGGCTTTTTGAATTATCTTGTTAGCAACCGCTGGTGTTTCTTCAAAAAAAGAAGCCAAGGCTTCCAGCGCTATGGAAGAAACTAATCCTTCTACTTCGGAATTACCTAATTTAGTTTTGGTTTGGCCTTCGAATTGAGGATTGGGTATTTTTATACTAACAACTGCCGAAAGGCCTTCTCTAGCGTCTTCGCCGGAAATATTACCTAGATCTTTTAGGAGATTTTTATTCTTAGCATATTGGTTAAGAGCACGCGTAAGAGCGGTTTTAAATCCACTTAAATGGGTGCCACCTTCAATAGTGTTAATATTATTGGCGAAAGAATAGATGTTTTCTTTATAACCATCGTTATATTGTAGTGCCCCTTCAATGCAAATATTGTCTTTTTCGCGTTGAAAATAAATAATCTTTTTATGTAAAACTTCCTTATTACGGTTTAAATATTCTATAAAGGAAAGTATACCTCCTTTAAATTTGAAGACAGCCTCTTTATTCTTTCGTTCATCAAAAAGGGTTATTTCTATATTTTTATTTAGGAAAGCTAGCTCTCGCAAGCGTTGAGAAAGTATATCGAAGGAATAATCCTGTTCTGCAAAAATACTTTTATCGGGTTTAAAAGTTATCTTTGTTCCGGTATTTTTGCTTTTCCCGATAACTTTTAACTTAGTTTTGGTTTGCCCTCTCTCAAAGCTTTGGTGATAAATTTTACCATCGCGTTTCACTTCAGCATCCAACCACTCGCTTAAAGCATTAACACAGCTAACGCCGACTCCGTGTAAACCACCACTTACTTTGTAGGCACGATGGTCAAATTTTCCTCCGGCATGTAATGTTGTCAATACTACCTCTAAGGCCGGCTTTTTAAGTTTTTTATGAATATCTACCGGTATACCTCGGCCGTTATCCTCTACGGATACGCTATTGTCACTATGAACTACTACTTTTATCTTGTCGCAAAATCCTGCCGAAGCTTCGTCTATAGAGTTATCCACTACTTCATAAACAAGGTGATGTAACCCTCTTACCGAAGTATCTCCGACATACATAGCCGGTCTTTTTCTTACGGCTTCTATGCCGCCTAAAACCTGTATTGTAGTGGCGTCGTATTTCTGTGGCATGGTTTTCTAACTACACTCTATTTGTATTTTATTAATTTGAGGGGAGTTTTTTTGAATTTCTTTAAGCAACTGTTCTTTTTTTAAATTTACGATATAGGCTAGACCGGAAGAGTCCGAGCCTAAAATAATCGTATCATCGGTTATTCTTTTTAGCTTAATCTGTGACTGTATGTTTTCATCAAAAAGCTTTTTGGTGATCCGCTCTATTTTTTTTTGGATAAGAAACTCCCTTTTTTTAATCTCTAAAAAATCGGAAATGATTTGTTTTATATGCGTCGCCATGCAATTATAATTTTACCGGTAAAACTAAATAGGTATAATTTTCTCTTTTTAAAACAGCTGGTTTGTCAGCGCCGAAAAAAGAAATTGTAACTTTTTCGTCTTCAAGATTTTTTAAGACATCGATGAGATAGTTGGGGTTAAAACCTATTTCTAAATGCGAACCGCTATATTGAGCTTCGATTTCTTCTTTGGCTTCGCCTAATTGAGGGGTATTTTTAGAAAAAACTATATTATTTTTTTTCAGTTCTATCTTCACCCCTTGATAGTCCGAAGTGGAAAGAAGGCTGGCTCTCCTTAGGGCATATAAAAAGTCTCGACGGTCTACAACTAATTTATCTTTGCCTTCACTAGGAATGTATTGCTGATAATTAGGGAATTCCCCCTCGGTTGGCCGAGCAATAAAACGCATATTGGCCCAATCAAATTCTATTCTGTTATTTTCGATAGATAAATACAACTCTTCCTGTTCCTCTTTGATTAATTTTTGTAATTCATTGGCGGCTTTAATGGGAAGAATAAAGGATATTTTAGTTTTTACCTCGGGTTGATTGGCAGCCAGTTGACTTTCGCTAAAAGCTAATCTCTTACCATCGGTTGCTACAAGATTTATCTTGTTCTCAAATATCTCGAAAAGTATTCCATTTAACACGTAATTCACATCCTCCATCCCCACACAAAAAGATGTTAAAGAAAACATTTCTTTTAAATTTTGGGCTTGAATTTTGATAACCGATACTGCTTTATTCTCTTGCACTACAGGGAAATCTTCGGTATTGAAAGTGTTTATTTTAAATTCAATTTTTCCACACTTTATTAACAAAATGTTTTTATTTTTTTCTAACTCTATTTCTTGAGGGGGTAATTCTCTAATAATAGGTGCAAAATTTTTAACTGGGATGACCACTTCTCCTGGTGTTATTACATTAGCTGAGCAGGTCGAAATAATAGTTACGTCTAAATCGGTGGAAGTAATTCTGATTTCTTCTTTAGTAGCTTTTATTAATATAGCATTAAGTATTGGGGAGGTTTGTTTCGAAATATTGTAACTTAAAGTTTTTTGTAGACAGTTAGCGAGTACTTCTTTATTAATAATAAACTTCATAAATTAGTAGTATTAGTAGTATTAATTGTGTATAAGGTGTAAAAGGCTATATTGTATCAAAACAAAAGGAAAAAATAAATAATATTTTTATAATAAAATGTTTAACCACCTTTGATTTCCTGTGTAATACTGTTAATTGAGAATTTTAGTTTTTCGTCTTTTTTCAAATCTTGTTCGATTTTTTTATAAGCATATAAAATAGTAGTATGATGTTTAGCGCCGAAAAAACCTCCGATTTCCGGCAGAGATAATTCGGTCAATTTTCTTATTAAATACATAGCTATTTGGCGGGGTAGAACTAAGTTTTTATTCCTTCCTTTCTTTTTTAAATCCTCCTTATTAAAATCGAAGTAATTACTAACTTTTTCTAAAATCAGCTCCGGAGTGGTGCGCCGGTAAATCTCTTTTACCATATCTTTTAAGATATCCTTAGCTAATATTAAACTAATCGGCTTATCTTCTATTAAAGAATAAGCAATAATCCTGATTAAAGCTCCCTCCAATTCTCTTATGTTGGTAGTAACATTTCGAGCAATAAAATCAATGACTTCTGGGTCTATTTTAACCGGGTCTTTTTCTAATTTTTTTTGTAAAATAGCAACCCTAGTTTCATAATCCGGGGGGTGTATATCTACCACCAATCCCCAACTGAAGCGCGAAACCAACCTTTCTTCTAAGCGAGGTATTTCTTTAGGTGGCCGATCAGAGGATACGATAATTTGTTTATGATAGTCGTATAAAACATTAAAGGTATGGAAAAATTCTTCTTGGGCCGCTTCTTTACCGGCTAAGAATTGGATATCATCGATTAATAAAGCATCGATTTCTCGATATTTCTGGCGAAATTTTTCGGTAGAACGATTCCGGATAGAAAGAATAAGTTCGTTAGTAAATTTTTCCGAAGAGGTGTATTTTACTTTAAATTGAGGATTTTCCAAAAGAATCCTTTGGGCAGTAGCTTGCATAAGGTGAGTTTTACCCAAACCTACACCACCGTAGATAAAAAGCGGGTTATACGATTTCCCTGGCGCGGTAGCCACAGCTAAAGAAGCGGCGTGTGCCATGCGGTTAGAAGCCCCAACAATAAAATTTTCGAAAGAGAAACGCGGGTTCAAGCGCAAAGAACTTTGGGGTTCTTCGGCGAAATTTTTCTGGATAGTTTTAAAAATTTTATTAGTTTTTCGCTGTAGAAGGTTAGGGTTAACACTAAGAGAAACCTCGAAGTTGTTTTGGCCGACCTCTTTCAAGACTTCCTTTATCTGAGCAAGATAATTACTTTCTACCCAATTTTTGAAAAAACTATCCGGCGCTTCCAAAATGATAGAAAAAGGCCCAGTTTTTTTAACGTTTAAAGGAGCAATCCAAGTATCAAAGGAGGTTTCTCCAAGGCTATTTTTTAATTTTTCTTTACAGTTTTGCCACAGAAGGTCTTCCATTTTGTTATCCACAATATCCACAATTTATCCACAGTATTTTGGTAAGAGCAGAATAATTATATCGTAATAATTATGCTTTGCAATATTTTTATAGTTGACACCGAAATAATATATGTTAAAATTCCCCTCTATGAAGAAAAACTTCAAAACACCTACAAAATTAAAAGGTAAAAAACGTCATGGATTTCGAAAGCGCCAAAAAACTAAAAACGGAAGGAAAGTTTTATGGCGAAGGAGAAAAAAAGGGAGAAAAAAGCTCACAGTATGAAGAGGTTGGTCATTCTTTTATTAGACATTTACCGCCTCTTTCCACTAGGGTTTCCTAAGCGCTGTATTTATGTGCCTAGTTGTTCTGAATACGCCCGGCAAGCTTTTGAGCGTTTTTCATTCCGAAAAGCTTTAAAATTAACTTGCTTACGAGTTCTGCGTTGCCACCCTTTTTCCCAAGGCGGTTTTGATCCAGTAGAGTAATTTTATGGAAAAAAGACTTTTTTTAGTTTTTTTTATTATTTTGGCTTTTTCACTGATTTGGGGCCAAATAGTTACTAAATATCTTCCACAACAACCTGCCGGACAATTAGATAAGAATAAATACCCTTCTAGTGAAGCTATTGAAGAGTCTTCTGCAAAAGAGCCTAAAGAGACGCTCCCAGAAGACAATATAGAAAACACAAACTTACCACAGGTAAGTATAGGTAATTTTATTATAACATATTCTCTCCAAGGAGGTTACATAAAAAATATTGCTTATAAAACCACCGATAATATCCTCCCTTTTAGCGATATCGGATTTTTAGACTGCCAAAAAGATCAATATTTTCAAGCCTCTTTTATTAAAGAAGCTTTAATTTTTCAAGGGCTCAACGGGGTAAAAAAAGAGTTTGTTTTCCAAGAAAATACTCTAGAGATAAAACAAACCCCTCTACCAACTTGCCCAGTATTATTATTCTCTAATTATTTGCATTCCAATGGATTAGAGCAAAAATATCAAGATATATTCTATGCTCAAAATTCTAATATTCAACATTATCCTCTCCAAAAGCTTAAAGAACAGAGTTTAGCCGGGATTGATTTTATTGGCGGCCGTAATCGTTACTATTGTTTATCGTTACTGCCTGATAACTATAAAGTAGATATAATAAGAGCTAAAAATTCGGCCCAAGTTTATTTGTCCCCTTCTTCTGTAATTCGATTCTATATTGGGCCACAAATTGAGGCCGAACTAAAAGCTCATAATCTGCAAAGTATTGTTAATTACGGGTTTTTTGATTCTATTGCTAAGGTAATGATTAAACTCCTCTATTTCCTTTATTCGCTAACTAAAAATTGGGGTTTAAGTATTATTATTTTTGCTGTTTTTATTTATTTTGTCCTCCATCCTTTTACTGCCAAAAGTACTAAAGCTATGCGGAAAATGCAAGAAATTCAACCTCAAATGGAAGAGTTAAAGAAAAAACATCAAGACTCCCCGCAAAAATTACAAAAAGAGACTATTGAACTTTATCGCCAACATAAAATTAACCCCCTGGGAGGGTGTTTGCCATTATTTCTACAATTACCGATCTTTATTTCTCTCTACCAAATCCTCTACCGTTTGGTAGAATTAAAAGGAGCTAATTTTCTATGGATTCGAGACCTTTCTTCACCCGATCACCTTTTTAAGCTTCCTTTCCCTTCACCTTTAGATTATTTTAATCTTCTTCCGATATTGTTAATGATAGTAGGCTTAATCCAGCAAAAAGTGACTACTTCAGCTCATATGTCTGCTGACCAGAGAAGAATGGGCTTATTTTTTGGAGTATTTTTAGGGGTAATTTTTTATAATTTCCCTTCAGCTTTAGTCCTTTATTGGTTCGTCCAAAATTTACTCACCTTTTTTTATCAGTTGCGTCTCGCCAAAACTAGTCGATGAATTTTTATCGTTTCCACGTGGAAACGATAAATATTTTTTTAGGTATTTTAAATAGTATTTCCACGTGGAAACTAAGTTATAGCTACCGTTTTCACGTGGAAACGCTATAGTTGATCAGAGAACCTAATGATTTTAAAGACTTTTTAGGATACTCTGATAAATAACTTGACAGAACAAAGTCTTAAATATAAAATAATTTCTAGTTTCCACGTGGAAACGCTATAAAAACAATAAAATAGCAAAAATGGGTAAAATCATCGGTATTTGTAATCAAAAAGGTGGAACTGGGAAAACTACTACTGCGATTAATTTAAGTTCTTATCTAGGGTTAGCCAGCAAAAAAACTCTTCTTATCGATATGGATCCACAAGGAAATGCTACTTCAGGGGTAGGATTTGACGCCGCTGAGAAAAACTCTATTTATGACATTATTAGCGGTAAAGCTGGTTTAACCGATAGTCTTTATCCTACTCTTTGGCCTAATTTAAGTATCATTCCTTCCAATATTTCTTTAACCGGTGGTGAAGTAGAATTAGTTAATATTGAGAACCGGGAATTAAAGTTAAGAGAAGAATTAATAAAAATAAAAAGCGATTTTGATTATATTATTATTGATGCTCCGCCATCCTTAGGCCTCTTAACCCTAAATGTTTTAGCAGCATCAGATAGTTTAATTATTCCGATTCAATGTGAATATTATGCCTTGGAGGGAGTATCAAAATTAGTTAATACTATCGAATTAGTGGGAGAGAGACTAAATCCCTCTTTAGATATTGAGAGAGTTTTGCTTACTATGGCTGATTTTCGTACCCGCTTAACCCTACAGGTAGTTGAAGAAGTACGTAAATTTTTCCAGAAAAAAACTTTTAATATCGTTATTCCGCGTAATGTTAAGTTAGCTGAAGCGCCTAGTTTTGGCAAGCCAATATATTTTTATGACCGTACTTGTATTGGGGCTATGGCTTATTTAACTTTGACTCAAGAATTGTTAGGGCAAGAAATTATCTTGAAGCAGGATTTATTAAACGATGCTGCATTGGCAGTTAAAAAGCCATAGAAATTTAAAAGATAAAATTTTCATTTAGGAGGTTAATAATGGAAAGAAAAGTTTTAGGCAAAGGTTTAGAAGCACTTATACCTAAAAAGACCACAGCAGTTTTGCCTCGGGAGTTTACTTACTTGGCTTTAGATAAAATTCGTCCGGCTAAAAACCAACCGCGTCAGGAAATAAACTCTAAAGAATTGGAGGAGTTAGCCCAGTCGATAAAAGAAAAAGGTTTTATCCAGCCAATAGTAGTCAGACCTAGCGGTAGCAGCCCTGATAATTACGAAGTCGTAGCTGGCGAAAGAAGATACCAAGCTTCTAAGTCCTTGGGGCTCAAAGAGATACCAACAATCATTAAAGATTTAAACGATAAAGACGCTTTTGTGCTAGCTATCATTGAGAATCTGCAGCGCAAAGATTTAAATCCCATAGAAGAAGCCCAAGCTTTTAAGAGGTTAATTGATGAATTAAAGTTTACCTTAGAAGATATAGCCCAATTTGTCGGTAAAGATAAAAGCACAGTAGTTAATACCTTGCGTTTATTAAAGTTACCGGAAAAAATCAGAAGGGCTTTGCAGGAAGGTTTAATTAGCCGTACCCAAGCCAGAACAATATTGAGCGCCGAAAGATTAGAAGCCCAGGAAAAACTTTTTTACCAGATTTTGCAAGAAGGCCTTTCGGTGAGGGAAATAGAGAAGAAAGCCAGGGCAGTATCACGCAAGAAAAAAACTATTGATCCTTTTGTACTAGAAATCGAAGAAAGGCTACAGAAAATCTTAGGTACGAAGGCAAAAATTTATCATAAGCGTAGTAACCGCGGTAAAATAATAATAGAGTATTACACTTTAGACGATTTAGAAAGAATAATAAAGAAATTTAGATAAATTTCCGATTGTCATTTAAAAAGTTCTGTGGAAGCAATTTGTTTTCTTTTTCATGACGTTAAGGGAGAAAATTTAACCAACTCCAGCGGGTTTGATGGGCCGGGTTCGATTAAGTATAAATTAAGCCTGTTAGAATTTAAAGAGCATTTGAGAGCAATTTCCCAAACTGCTAAAATTAGGCCCGCCAGTATATATAATCTCCTGGGGGATAAGATACTAAATCCGACCTTTTTACTTACATTTGACGACGGAGGCCTAAGCAGTTATACTATAATCGCTGATTTATTAGCGGAATTAAATTGGGTCGGCCATTTCTTTATTACTACTGATTATATCAATAAGCCTTCTTTTATGAATGGCCACCAAATCCGGGCTTTACGTAGTAAAGGCCATATCGTCGGTACTCATTCTTTGTCACATCCCGAGAGGATGTCTAGTTTGAGCTACGCAGAATTAATAAGCCAGTGGAACAAAAGTAAAGAAGTTTTGTCGGATGTTCTAGGAGAACCGGTAGAAATTGCTTCGGTGCCGGGAGGATACTATTCTAAAAAGGTGGCTCAAGCTGCCAGCGCTTGCGGGATTAAAGCCTTGTTTACTTCCGAACCGGTTCGAAAAGGCGTATATGTCGATAATTGTTTAGTTTTAGGCCGTTATAGCATAACCAAAAATATGCCAGCCGAAACCAGCGCAGCTTTGATAAAAGGTTTTTTATGGCCGAGGTTTAAGCAATTTGCTTCTTGGAACACAAAAAAAATTTTTAAAATATTAAGTGGCAGATTTTACTTAAAATTACGGAATTTTTTAGTAAAATAGAAAGCATCATAAAAGATACGGAGGTAAGAAATGAAAGAGCAAGCTACTTTAGTTATTATTAAGCCCGATGGCTTAAGAAAGTCTCTTACCGGAAATATATTAAGCCGGCTTGCGGAGACAAAGCTAAAAATAATTGCAGCCAAAGTTCTTAGTGTTAACGCGGCTTTAGCCAGCAAGCATTACGAACATTTAAAAGATAAACCTTTTTTCCCTCAGTTGCAAAAGTATATTACCGGTCAGCTGCATGGGGAAAACAGAGTGATGGCGCTAGTTTATTGGGGGGAAGACGCTATTAATAAAGTGCGTAAAATTTCCGGGGCTACCAATCCTGAAGAGGCTGATCCGGTGAGCATACGTGGAGCTTACGGCCGCATTTTAACTGCCGGGTTATTTGAAAATGTCGTCCATGCTTCCAGCAATCCCGAAGAGTCCGAACGCGAGATAAAACTTTGGTTCGAGCCTGAAGAGATAGTTTATGATTTATATCCCACCGAAGAGACAGTTTTAAATAACATAAAAAAACGGAGATGGAAATGAGGTCAATGACAGCATATGCTTCTTGCGATAAAAATAAAAGTTCGCATACCGTTCAAGTCATAATCAGGTCGTTTAACCATAAATATCTGGACGTTTATACCAACAGCTTTTCTCCCGATGATATTTTGTTGGAGGAGCTGGCAAAACGGGAAATTAAGAAGAAGATTTACCGCGGGAAAGTAGAAGTTTTTATCTTTTCTTCCAAGCCGTCGGTGGGAGAAATTTATGTTGATGAAAAGATAGCCGGAAGATATATTTCCCAAATAAAGGCCTTGGCTAAAAAATATAAAGTAAAAGCCGATATAAATATGAGCGATATTTTAAGCCTGCCGCAAGTAGTATCTTGCCAGAAAATCGACAAGGGCCGCCGGGCCTTTATCCTTTCGGTATTAAGGCAAGCTTTAGATAAATTAATAAAATTTAAAGAAAAAGAAGGAATGGCAATAAAGAGAGAAATTTTAAAGAATTTATCAAGGATACAAAATAATATAAACGAGATCAAACAAAAAACTCTCGAGATCAGTCGTACCGAGAACGATAAAGAAGATATTGCCGAAGAAATTTCTTTAAGCTCTTTTTATCTTAAGAAGTTAGAAAAGAAGATAAATGTTAACTCGCCTACAAAAGGTAAGGCTATAGATTTTTTAACCCAAGAAATTTTAAGAGAACTTAACGCTGCCTCCAGCAAGACAAAAAAAAGAATCCCGGCGTTGCTGTTAGTAGAAACAAAAAATTATTTAGATAGAATCCGGGAACAGGCGCAGAATATCGAATGAAAAAAACCGGCGTTTTTATTTTTTCCGGCCCCGGTGGCGTAGGTAAAACCACTCTGGTAAAAAAACTCTTCGAAAAAAACAATATTCGCCAGCTCTTTATGCAAGGCATAAGCGTAACAACCCGTTTGAAAAGACCACTGGAGAAAGAAGGAGTCGATTATTTTTTTGTCAATAAAGAAGAATTTTTAAATCTAATAAAGAAAAATTTCTTTTTAGAATATCAACAGGTGTTAGACGATTATTACGGAACTCCGAAGTTATTTTTTAATTTAGCTAAAATTAAAAATAAAGGTTTAGTTCTATGCATAGATGTTAAGGGAGGAATGTATTTGAAAAAAAATTTAAAAGCTGCTAAAATAACCACTATTTTTATAACAGCTCCTAACCAAAAAGAACTTTATCAACGTATGCAAAAAAGGATAGAAGAACATAAAATCATAAAAAAGAGGGTTAGCTTGGCGAAAAAGGAGTTGCAATTTTCTAAATATTATGATTATTTAGTAGTAAACAAAAATCTTGAATCCGCCGCGCAAGAATTAGAGCGGATAATCTTATCCAACCAGTAATAAAAATTGGAGGAGTTGATGGGAGAAATAGTTTCTTTAGAGAAGCTTTTGACAAAAGTAAGTGAAAGTTCGATTTATAAATTAGCTGTTTTAGCGGCCAAACGAGCAATTATTTTGGCTGATGGCGAAAAACCTTTAATAGATAAACCTAGCGGGAAAGCTTTGGATAATGCCTTGCGGGAAATCCAGGAAGGTAAAATAAGGATAAAACAGAGCTAATAGTCTTAATATTTTTTGTTCATTGACAAGATTTTTAAAACCAATAGTTAATCTTGCTAAGTAATTTGGCGGCGTACCCAAGTGGAAAGGGAGAGGTCTGCAAAACCTTTATGCAGCGGTTCAAATCCGCTCGCCGCCTTAATAAAAGTATTAAGTTTAGAGTTAGTAGTTCGTAGATGTAAACTAATATGCCGGGGTGTTGGAATGGCAGACAAAGCAGACTTAAAATCTGCTGTTTCGTAAGAAGCGTGCGGGTTCAAGTCCCGCCCCCGGCATTTAATGAGACTTGGGCTTTTGCAAGTTTAACCACAGCAAAAGCCCTTAGTCGAATTAATCCTGAGCGAAGCGAAGGATCTTAATTAATAAAGTAATTTTATTTTTAATCTTAAGGTGCTTCGGTGACGTCACCTCAGCACCGATGAAAAATAAAGAATAACCCTATATAATTACTTTTTCATCGGGCGATTAGCTCAGTTGGCTAGAGTACTTCCTTGACATGGAAGGGGTCACAGGTTCAAGTCCTGTATCGCCCATGGTCTTATGTAGTTACAAGGCGATGTGACCTTATAAAAGTAAGAGGTTTTCTGAAAATATTTCTTGTATCAAATAATTACACCTTCGGTGTTCTTCGACTACGTCGAAGATTTGATGCAAGTCCTGTATCGCCCATGGTCTTAGATGATAAAGTTTAGCGGATACCGAGTTGTTTTTATATTTGACTTTCGTTAAAATTAATTTACAATAACTTTTCATTTTCTATACGCTGGACGCTATTTGCTATACGCTATAACGGGGCCGTCGATTAGTCCGGTTTAAGTCCCTTGACTGTCGATCAAGTGACCGTGGGTTCAAATCCCATCGGCCCCGTAGTCTTCTTTATGCTGTAGAGGCATAACTTCCAAAACAAAGCCCATCGTCATACCAAAGCCTAATACCTGGTTTTGTAATAATAAAACTCTACCGCTAAATAAGGTAATGGTATAATAATAAAAGCTTTACTTTAGCACCAATATTTATGAAAGAAATAAGTAAACTTTATTGGTTTATAAAAAACCTCTTTCGCTACGCCTTAGTAAATAAAATTCCTCGAAGTTGGGATTTCCAAGGCCCTGAAGATTACTGGAAAAAGATGATACAAGAAGGCGTAAGAGTAGATATTTCCTATCCAAGAATAGTAGAAATATCAGAGCAAATCATAAAAGATAAAAGCCGCGTTTTAGATGTTGGCTGCGGAAGTGGCGCCTTTTTAAAAGCTTTGAAAAGGAATAAAGATATTTTAGGATTAGGTATTGATTCATCTATCACAGCTATTACTATAGCAAAGAATAATGGCGTCAACGCCAGAATTTTTGACTTTCTTGCCGGAAACCTCAAAGAACTCGGAGAATTTGATTATGTTACTTGTTTTGAAGTGTTAGAGCATATCCAAAATGCCGAGTATTTCATAAAAAGATTAGTATCAACTTTTGATAAGGCCCAATTCATTTTCTCTATTCCTAATACTGGCTTTATTTATCACAGGATAAGACTTCTTTTAGGTTGTTTTCCTAAGCAGTGGGTTATCCACCCTGCCGAGCACATCCGTTTCTGGACCAAAAAAGATTTTAAATTAGTTTTAGAAAATTTAGGATTACAAATTATTAAAATCTATGCTGCCAGTACCCCAATCTTTTTAAGTAGGAAATATCCCGGACTTTTTTCGGAAAGTCTTATTTTCCATCTCAAGAATTTATAAAAGGAGCTTTTATCTATCTTGGATGGGTGTATAATGTTTTATAGAGGTAAATAAAGAAGGAGGGGGGTAGTGATGAAGAAATTTTTATTAGTAATCGGGTTAACGATAGGATTTGTGGCTTTTGTTTATGCTCAAAATAGCTCTCAAGTTGCCGAACAGGTAGCTACGGAACTACAAAATTCCGGAGTAATTGCTGCCGTAGATGCTGCTAGAATAAAGTCATCAGTTAAGACGTTAGTCGATAGCGGCGCAACTAAGGATGAAGCCAAAAATATTGTTGCTCAGGCAGCCCGCCAGGCTAAAATGCAAGGTTTAAAAGGTAAAGAGTTAGCCGCCCGCGTCCAAGAAGCAGTAAAGACGCGTAAAGCACAATTTGAAGAGGCGAAAAAAATGTTAAAAGAGGACGCCAAGAAGAGAGAAAAGGAAGTTAAGCAAAAAATGAAAAAAGAGAGCAAACAGCTGAGAGAAAAAACTAGCAAGACAACCAGAGGTTTGAATAAAAGATTGGTAAAATAAATTAATTTTTAAAAATAAAACACATCGGCCGAGACATACTTTTAGATAGAATCAATAGGCTACTCTGCGGGGGTAGCCTATTTAGGGTAAATCCAGCCTACCTCACAAGATCACACTACCGATAACTATTTTAAACTTATCAATAATTAGTAATTATTAGCAATTAATACTTAAATAAGCTTTTTTTTAATTCCTGCTATTATTTATTGATTTTTTTATTGAGATATGGTAAATTTAGTATTAGCGGAGGAAATTATGAAGCGAAAAAAAAGCCCTAATAAAAATGCCTTTCGCTCCCAGATCATGACCCCTAAAGAAGCAGCTAGCTATCTAGGTCTACACCCCATAACAATTTACCGTTTGGTAAAAAAGGGAGGGGTGCCGGGATTCAAAGTAGGCGGTCAATGGCGCTTTAAAAAAGATCTTCTTGACGAGTGGATTGTAAAAAAGACCAACAGCGACAGCAAACAACAATCTCTCTAGTAGAAGGTCGGTTTATCGTTAAAGTATTTTAAAAAGCCGAAAAATAATAATATGGGAGCAAAACAAAAGAAACCTCTTCTTTACTTAACCTATCAGAGGTTAAAAGAAATATTTCACCGCACCGGCGTAAAACCCAAAAATTTTATTTTACCTTTATTTTTAGGTTTATTAGCCGCGGGCTTTGAAGCTATAAGCGCTGCCCTTTTGATACCTTTGGCCCAAGCAGTTATCACTATGGATTTTACTTCTTTAAGAGTGCCTTTCTTAACAAGCTTAACTTTTTTAAAACCTTTTCAGAAGTTTATTGACAACGGCGTTTTAGCTTTTGGGCTAATAGTAGCAGTAGTCTTTTTAGCCGCACTATTAAAAAATGTAATCCAATACCTTTCTTCATTAAGCATTGCTCACCAGCTACGCCGTTTTAGCAATTCTTTACGCCAGGTTATTTTTGACCGCTACCTTAGTTTCGGAAAATTATTTTTTGACCGCACTAATGCTGGCCATCTAAAGTATATCCTTACTGGCGGTAACGGCTTAATCATCGAAGAGCTTATGCACTTGCATGCCATATTTTCTACCGCTTTTATGTTTATTGTCTACCTTACTATAATGTTTGCCATTTCCTGGAAGTTAACCCTTCTTTGCATAGCGGTTTTCCCAATTCTAAATTTCTCTATCCGTTGGTTAATAATAAAAATTCAACAAACTTCTACTCCTTATATAAAAGCCCAATTTACCTTGGTAGACCTTTTAAATAATATCCTTTCTTGCCTGCCGTTGGTTAAAGCTTACTCGCGGGAAGAGAGAGAAAAACAGAATTTTAATAAATCCAGCAATCTATTGCAAGAATGGGAATTTAGCATGGACAAGAAGACACAGCTTACCGAACCTTTCCAGGAAATTATAGTCCATATTGCAGTTTTAATCATACTTTTACTTATGGCTTTTATGGTAGTAAGAGGAGAGGCTCACCGTCTAAGCAGTTTTTTAGTTTATTTTTATATTCTTCGGCGAGCCGAAAGAGGATTTGCCATACCTAATAAAATCAAAGCTCTCTTGGCACGGATAAGCGGCCCGGCCGAGGAGCTAGCCGATATTTTTAGCGATAAGGATAAATTTTTTGTTCCCGGAGGAGACAAACTTTTTAAGGGTTTAAAAGAAAGTATTGATTTTCGTAATTTAAGTTTTTCTTATATCCCCCAAAAGATAGTGTTAAATAATATTACTTTCTCTATCAAAAAAGGCGAGATGACTGCGATAGTCGGCCCCAGCGGAGCCGGGAAAAGCACCATTATAAATCTTATAATGCGTTTCTATGATTGTCCTGTTTCTAGAATTTTTGTAGATAGCGAAGACATCCGGAATTTTAAATTAGAATCTCTAAGACGCCATATTGCTTTAGTTAGCCAAGACACTTTGCTTTTCAACGACACTTTAAAGGCCAATATAACATACGGCTTTGATCAAGATTTAGACGAAGAAGTTCTTATTACTGCTGCTAAGAAAGCGCGATTATATGATTTTATCATGGCTTTGCCGGATAAATTTAATACTAGGATAGGAGACAGAGGAGTTCAGCTTTCCGGTGGAGAAAAACAAAGAGTATCCATTATGAGGGCCTTATTAAAAAATGCCGAAATATTAATTTTAGACGAAGCCACCAGCTCTTTAGATTCTAGAATCGAACGCTTAATCCAAGAAGCAATCGAAGAAGTTATAAAAGGTAGGACTACCTTAGTTATAGCACACAGATTATCTACCATTCGTAATACTAATAAGATATTAGTCATAGAAGAAGGAAAGTTAGTAGAGGAAGGAACATTGGAGGGTTTGCTCAATAAAAAAGGTAAATTTTATCAATATTGGCAAGAGCAAAAGTTCTATTAATGCTGCTTAAAATAAGATTATGGCTGGAAAACAGAAAGTAATAATTGATTTAGGCTGCGGCTGTAATAAACACCAGGGAGCTATCGGCGTTGACAATATAAAATTAGCCGGGGTTGATATTATACATGACCTTTTAGATTTTCCTTATCCCTTTAATGATGAAAGCGCCGATGAAGTTATCTTAAGCCATGTTTTAGAACATTTTTATTTAAAAGATATTATTAAAATTTTAGACGAAACCGGAAGAATATTAAAAAAAGAGGGAGAATTAACTATTTCTGTCCCCCATGTTTTTTGTAGCGGAGCTTTTATGGATCCCGGCCATAAAAGTTTTTTTTGTTATGAAACTCTTTACTATTTCACTAAAGAACACACAGCTTATTATAGAAAAGATTTAAAAACTAAATATAACTGGGAGATAAAGAAGCTGTGGACTTCGGTAAATTTTTTTAACGATCACTTTGGAAAAATTACTCCTTTAAAAAGAAAAATATCTTCTTTTCTTACCATAATTATGAATTTTATTTTAAGTAATACTACTAGTAAAGTCTTACCGGATATGTTGGTAAAATTCTCTCCCTTTTGGTTAGTTAACATTCACGCAAAGTTACATAAAGTAGAATGTACCGACAAATCTACTCAAAGTTGATCCCTTTGGGCTTAAGAAAAGCATTAAGAGGTTTCTTTGCTTTTAAGCCTTGGCAGTTAATTTTTTTACCGTTATACCCTTTGGTTAGCATTTTAGGTTTTAAAAGAAGAAAGAGAATCATCCCCGATATCGATAAAATTTTGGTTATCAATCTGGGTGCTACAGGCGATAATTTACTTTCTACCCCAGCTATAAAAGCTTTAAAAGAAAGATTCCCTCAAGCTTCCATTGATATTATGACCGGCAGTTTAACTTCGATGCAGGCTTATCTTAATAATCCAAGGATAAGGAGAGTTTTTAGGGTTCAACAATTTCCAACCGCAAGCATCAAATATAAGTTTGCAAAAAAATCAAGAATTATCTTAAGCACCTTAAAAGTTTTTTATTATTATCCTACCTTAGTATTAAGCCTGTTATTTAAGAATTATAAATTAGGTATAAATTTTTGTGCCTTTAAAGGAGGGGCTAATTTTTCCGATATTATTATGTATCTATGTGGTATACCTAACAGGATAGGCGGTTTTAGCCAGTACCCGGAATTATTAACCGCTAAAAAAGAAAATTTGCACACTTTATCTTGGATAGATAGCTATTTAGCGATTGCTTCTTTGGCAGGAGCAGAAACTTTCGATACCGAATTAGAGTTTTTTTTAAGCAATGACGATGAAATTTTTGTCCGGGATTTTTTAAAAGAAAATAATATCGATGAGCAAAATATCATCTTGGATGTTTCGCCTGGAGCCAATACTTATGTCAATAATAAAAGATGGAATATAGCCAACTTTGCCGAAGTTATTAATAAACTCAAGGATAATTATAATTTTAACCTTTTATTGTTAGGTTCAAGAGAAGAAGAGCAGTTAATAAGTGATCTTCGAAAGAAATTAAAAATGAAGGCGGTCTTTTTATTAGGAGCAGAATTATCTAAAGTGGCAGCTTTGTTAAAGAAGAGTGATATTTTATTAACTAATGATAATGCTATTCTTCATCTTGGCAATGCTGTTGGGGTTAGCCATATTATTTCTGTTTTCGGGCCGACAAATCCTACTAAAATAGTGCCTAAAAATAATCGCAATAAATACCTAGTTTCTCGCTTAGAATGCGCACCTTGCATTGATATCGATGCTGGGGATGAGTCCAAAAAATGCCCAAGACCCCATGGGCAGGAATGTTTTGATTCCGTAAAACCGGATCAAGTTTACAATGAACTAAAGAATTCTTTTTCTCAAGTAACGAAAACTAAAGTCATAAAGAAATGAAAATTTGTTTTGTAGAAAGAGGCTATCCCCGCAATAATTATGGCGGAGGAGCCGGAACCTACGTACAGCTTTGTGCCAAAGAGCTTATAAAACTAGGGCATAAGCCTTTTGTGGTTACTAAAAGTTTGGATAACAAAACCAGAGAATTTAACGATGAAGGAATAATAGTACAAGAAGTAGCCGTAAGAACTTGGCCGTGGTATTTGACTAAAATACCAATTTTAGGACCTATCTTGGCAAAATTATTTCAGATAATCGAAGAAGGATTGGCCATCAACAAAAAAATAAAGAATATTCACCGTCAATTTGGCTTAGATATAGTAGAATTAGCCGAGACCCCAAATTTTTTATACCCTTTATTTATAAGAATACCTTACGTAGTTCATTTGCACGGAAGTAGTTTTACTTTCAAAAAATACTGCCAAGAAAAGATACTAGTGGAAGATAAACTGCAGCGATATTTAGAAGGCGTAGTAATTAAAAGAGCCGATACTATTACGTCTCCTTCCGAGTTTTTAAAAGAAGAAATTAGTGGAGAATTTAAGATAGGGCCCGATAAAATTAAGGTGATACCTTATCCGATAGACCAAAAACTTCTTTTAATAAAAAAGAAAGAAATCAAAGGCCCTAAGATTATTTTCTACGCCGGACGATTAGAGAAACGCAAAGGAGTACATATCTTGTTAGAGGCTATTCCGTTAGTAACAGCTAAAGAACCGGCGGTAAAATTTTTGTTTTTTGGCAGCAAAGAGGATAAAAATATAAGAGAAAAGATAAAAGCTTACCTTAATGACAGTAATTTAGCGGCCAAGGTTGAATTTTATCCTTTTACTCCCAAAAATAAATTATTGAATTATTTAGCAGAGGCGGACATTTGCGTAGTTCCGTCATTATGGGATAACTCGCCTAACGTTATTTATGAAGCTATGGCCGCCGGTAAAGCCGTAGTTGCCACAGCTGTGGGAGGAATAAAAGAGTTAATAGTAGATAATCAAACCGGAGTATTATTTTCTTCCTATAATAGCAAAACTTTAGCCGAGAAGATAATTGAGTTGTTAAGCAATAAGGAAAAAAGAGAAAAAATCTCTGCCAAAGCCAAGGAAGAAGCTGCCAGAAGATTTAATGCCGAGCTAGTAACTCAAGAACGCTTGAAAATATATCAGCATATTTTTTTATGCCAAGAGGAGCAATAGCCAGAACAATTTATAAAGCTCTTTATAATACCTTAAGATATTCTTTTGAGGTTAAAAAAGGAGTTGTTTTAGATATCCCGATATTGATGTACCACCAAATTGGTTTAAAACAGCATTCCGAATACCCTTCTATTTACACCTCTAAAGATAGTTTCGAAAAACAGATGAGAATTTTAAAAGAATCAGGCTATGAAACTATTTATCTTTCAGAATACGCTCAAATTTTGAAGCGGCCCGGTTCTTCTATCAAGAAAAGAATTGTCATCTGTTTTGACGATGCTTATGAAGGAGTTTATAAATTTGCCTATCCGGTGTTGGCAAAATATAACTTCAAAGCTGTGGTTTTCATTATAACCGAAAAATTAAAGAAGAAACTCATACCCAGAAGTTTTCCTTTCCTAAGTATTAATCAAATTAAGGAATTGCAGAAGCATAATTTTAAAGTAGCCTCACACTCTTATTCTCATGCTGATTTGACAAAAGTTAATAATATAGCTTTAGAACGGGAAATCGGAGAATCTAAAAGAATTTTAGAAGATATTTTTAGTGCTAAGGTAGAGAGTTTTTCTTATCCGATGAATAAATATAATGCCCAAGTAATAGAAATGGTAAAAAAACACGGTTATACTTGTGCCTGCACCGATAATTTAGGTTTATATAACTTTAAAGAAGATCTTTTCACCTTAAAAAGGATTGCGATGCTAAATACTATCAGTAAGTTAAAAATTCTTTATCGTCTTAGGATAGTCGGTAAAACAGTTTAAAATTAATTTATGTTAGGCGCCAGCGCCTATATCTTAGAGAGTGATATTTTTTGCCGGCAAATAGTTAAATTATTCGGCAGCCATAATTTTGGTATAAGAGCCAGAGCATTATATTTTATCGATAGTATAAGAAAATTAAATTTAAGATACAAGACTATTTTAGATGCTGGTTGTGCCGAAGGTTACCTTAGCTTTTACCTGGCTCATAAATTGAAAGATTCAGAAATCGTAGGAGTTGATATCGATAGTGAAAAAATTAAAAAAGCTAACGAAGTAGCAAGACATTTTAACAAGAAAAATTTACAATATTTAGAAAAAGACCTTAACTTTTTAGAGCAACAAAAGATAAAAGCAGATTTTATATACTCCTTGGATGTTATGATTTATCTTAAAGATGATCAAGGAGTTTTAAGACAATTCTATAAGTGTTTAGACAAAAAAGGTTTATTATTCATACACGTACCGAGAGAAAGCCCGGTTTTTAATAGGCCCAAACTGTATTTTAGAAGATTTCTTTCTTTTGCTAGTAAGATCAATCTTGAAAAAGAAAATATTTTTGAACAAAAAATAAGAGCTTGTTATAACCAAAAAGACTTAGAGAATAAAATAATTTCAGCCGGATTCCAAATTATACAAGAGAAAATTACTTTCGGTTGCCTGGGAATGATAGCTCATACTCTTTTTGAGTCGATAAGAAGTAAATCACGGATTTTCCATTACTTATTACTACCTTTGCTACTTTTTTTGGTTTATTTTGATATACTAATACCTAAAAAAGAAGGAGCAGGGTTGGCAATTCTTGCCCAAAAACAGAGCTAGATTCATGAATATAGTTATAGTTAACCAGTGGTGTTCTTACGAAAATCCCAAAGGCGGCGTGGGGAAATATAATTATTATTTAGCTAAAGCCTGCCAACAATTAGGGCACAAGGTAGTTATAATAACCTCTCTTCATAAAGGCGAAAAGGTTTTTGAAAGTTTACCAGAGATAGATACTTATCGAATAAGACAATTAGCTTTTCCTTGGTTTCTGGCCAATAAAACAATTTTAGGTGCCTTCTTAAGATTATTAAGGGATCTTTTATATAGCCTTTCGGTACAAAGAATTTTAATCAGGCTCAATAAGAAGCTTAAGATAGATATTGTGGAGTATGCCGAGATAAATTCCGAAGGATTTATCCATGCTATCTTTGGGCCAAAAGAGGTGCCTTTTGTGGTAAGATGCCACACCCCTTACTATATTCTTAAAGACTATTATCTGCGAGAAGAATTTTCCTTTAGCAGTCCTTTACTTTATTGGATGGAGCGGATTTTTATCCGTAAGGCCCTACAACTTACTACCCCCAGCAATAATTTAAAAGCGCTTATTATAGATAAGTTCGGCGTTAATGAAAAAAAGATAATAACTATACCCAACTTTATCGATACCGATAAATTTCACCCTCTAAAAAGTTTAGATGATAAAAATATCGAAAAAATAAAAATACTCTATGTAGGCAGGTTAGAACGAGCTAAGGGAATATTTGTTTTTGCTGAGGCGATAAAGAGATTAAGGCAGGATTATCCAGGTAAGATAGAGGCTATATTGGTAGGCGCAGATTGTTTTTCCAGAAATAGGTTCTCACAACGTAAAGTATTAACCTCTCTTTTATCTTCAGAAAAAGATTCAGAGGCAGTAGTATTTAAAGGAGAAGTTTCGGAGGAAGAATTATTGGGAATTTATAATGAATGCGATATTTTTGTTAATCCTTCTTTGATTTATGAGAGTTTTTCTTATACTTGCCTGGAAGCAATGTCATGCGCTAAGCCAGTAGTCGCTAGCAATATCGGCGGAATTAGCGAAGTAGTATTAGATAAAGAAACTGGGTTTTTATTTGCCGCTGGCAACAGTGAAGAATTAGTAGCCAAATTAAAAATATTAATCGCTGATCCTAATAAGCGTAACAAAATGGGTGAGTCCGGTAGAGAGAGAGCTAAAAATAATTTCTTTTCTTTAGAAGTAGTTAAAAAAAATATCGAGCTTTACCGAAGAATTAGCAATAAATAATGAAAATAGCATTGATCACACCTACTTACTTGCCTAATAAAGGAGGGGTAGAGACTTTTTTATTAGACTTAGTCGGTTATTTTAATTCTCAAGGTCATAATATTAAGGTAATTACTCAAAAATACCCTCAAAAGTCAAAACCTCAAGAAGATATAAACGGAATAGAGGTTATAAGATTTTTATTTTTTGATCCTAAACTGCCCAGTTTTACTTTAAGAAGCATCTTAGCTTATCTTTATACTTTTCTTTTAGCTCCGCTTAATTTAATCCGGTTTTTTATCGCCATAGATAGCTTTAATCCCGACGTTATAAGCTATCATTTTCCGGGAGCAATTAATTACTTTCTACTTTTTTATTTAAGGTTGCGAAGAAAAAAAATTATTGTCTCTCTTCACGGAGCAGATACTAGAGAGCTACCCTATGCTTCGAATATTTCTCGGTTTCTTTTGCAGAAAATATTAAAAAAAGCTAATTTTATAACAACTAATTCCCATTTTATCTTAAAAGAAGCAATGTTAATTGAGAAAAATATTAATCAAAAAGCCAGAGTGATTTATAATGGCATAAAGCAAGATTTTTTAAGCAACCAGAATCCTTATCGCTATAAAGAAAGATATCTATTGTCTATGGGCCGGTTAATAGCCAAGAAGGGATTTGATATTTTGATCAAAGCTTTTAACGAAGTCCTTAAATTTAGGAACGACATTTCTTTATTTATTGTCGGAGAGGGGCCGGAAAAAGAAAATTTAGTTCGATTAATTAATAAACTTAATTTAGAAGACAAGATTAAATTATTGCCTTGGTCTAGCCGAGGACAAGTAGCCCAATATCTAAAAGGATGCCAATTTTTAGTCTTACCTTCCCGTTACGAAGCCTTTGGGATGGTTATTATTGAGTCTTGGTTGGCAGAGAAACCGGTAGTAACTAGGTCTTTAGGCGGCCCCCAAGAAATAATTAAAGATGGCATTAATGGTCTTTTAGTTAAAGAAGAAACTGCTCAAGATTTATCTAAAAGTATGATAAGGTTATTACAAGATAACCAATTATATGATAATCTGGTTAGAAATATTAGAGATATGGCTAAAGAGTTCAGTATAGAGAATACTGGCCGACAATATTTAGAGGTATTTAAAAGATGCGAATAGCTTTTATTAGCCCTTTTATCTATTGGTATAAACGCGGTATAGAAACTTTTACTTTAGGTTTGACCCAAGAATTAGTTAAAATTAACACCGATATAAATATTACGATATTGGCTTGGCATGGTAAAAATAGCCGCCAGATTCCTTATCTTTCGGATCGTTTAACGTTATCAAAAGTACCTTATAGCCGTTATTTTCAAGCCAATATCGCTGCTATTTATTATTGGGTAAATTTCTTTAAGAGTAAATACGATATCATAAATATTTTCTTTGCTTGTTACGGCGAAGCCAAAGCCCTATCGACTTTATGGTTACTTCGCCGGCAAAAATTTAACATCATATTACAATATCCTTATAGCCAAGTTCCGCATCGCTATCAGGAATTTAAAAGGTATAATCTTATCGATAAAGCTGATAATATTATTTCAGTCAGTAGATTTGTAGCTGATGATCTAAAGAATTTTTGCGGCCGTGAAAGCAAAATAATCTATAATGGATTTAATAATTATCCGGTTATCTCCCGGAAAGAAAAAGAAAGTCAGCGCTTTGAAATGGGATTTAAGCCCCAAGATAAAATTTTATTAAGTGTAGCGGCTTTAGAAGAAAGAAAAGGGATGTATAAAGTTATTAAAGCTATGCCTCTTCTTAAAAGAAAGTTTTCTAACCTTAAATATATTATTCTGGGCGAAGGTTCCGATAAAGCTAACTTAGTAAGCCTTATAAATAAAATGGGTTTAGAAAAAGAGGTTTTCTTAAAAGGTGAGACCGATAAGCCCGAACAATTTTATGATATCGCCGATGTATTCGTTTTGCTTTCGCGAGGCGAAGCTTTCGGATTAGCGCTTATAGAAGCTATGGGGAAAGGTTTGCCGGTAGTAGTAGCAAAAGTTCGGCCTTTTGACGAAGTAGTTAATGACAGAACAGGTTTTTTAGTAGACGATAATAATCTTAGCGCAATAGCAGCAACTTTAGAAAAACTCCTTTCCGATGATATTTTACGCCAAACAATGGGAGAGCAAGCCCGATGCCTAGCAGTAGAAAATTTCACCTGGGGAAAGATAGCCTCTCAATATAGCGAACTTTTTTATTCACAATTATGAAAGTTTCGGTTTTGATTTGTACTTATAAAAGGCCTAACTTATTAGAAGAGTGTTTACATTCATTAATAGAAGATTCCGAAATTTTACCGGATGAAATTGTGATAGTTGACGGAGAAAATGGTCAAATAAAAGATATAATTTACCAGTGGCAGAAAAAATTTTCTCCGATAGTATTAGTTCCGACCAAGAATATTAATTTAGCAGCAGCCAGAAATAAAGGCTTGCCTTTTTGCAGCGGCGAGGTAATTGCTTTTAGCGATGATGATATTAAGGTAAGTCCTAACTGGATTAAAAAAATAAGAGAGTTACACAATCATTATCCTGAAATTTCAGCTATAGGAGGAAAAGTAGAAAGCTTAAGCCAGAGATTTCGGGATAGAATCGCTGATTTGGTTATCTTTCCAGCCCCTAAAAAACCGCAGCGGGTAGAGACTTTGGCCGGAGCTAATATTAGTTATAAGAAAAACACTATTAAAGAAGTAGGCTATTTTGATGAAGAATTATTTCGGGGCGAAGATGTGGATTATAATTGGCGGATTTTAAAAAAGGGCGGTAGTATTTACTATGATCCTGAGCTTTTAGTCTACCATCGCCATCGCAATAGTTGGAGAGGGCTATTTTATCAACTTTTTATGTATGGTAGAGCCTACTATTTAGTGCGCCGCAAATGGGAAGATATCTATTGCATCTATCCACGTAAGTTTAATACTTTAAAAGATTTGCTCAAGGTGTTTTATTTCTTCGGCAGCGTAATTTATCAGGCTTTTTTAGATGCTAAAAAGGTAGATAACGTCTATTTTGGTATTATTGCTTATCCGGTTTTAATAGGATGCCAGTTAGTATGGCGTATAGGTATGATATCACAATATTTAAAAACTAAATTTAAGAAGAATTAACTATGGATTGGATTTTTGCAGTAGTTTGTATTACCGCCGGGCTTATTTTTATCTGGAGCTTAGCAAAGGGTAGAAGACCCTTGAGCTATTTATTTTATTTTTGGGTAATTTGTTTTAATTTCGGCCCCCGCACCAACGAAATTTTCGGCCTTAATATTTTTTACTTAGAAGGTATTAGCTGGATAGTCTTTTTTATGTTGTTATTTCGCCTTAATTTTTTTATTTTTCATGAGAAAGGTATTTTCCCTAAATACACTGCTCCTCTTTTCGGCTTGTTCCTCATTGGGCTTTTGACCGCTGCTACTAACCAGAGGGAGGCAAAGATAATCATTGAAGACTTTAGCCCTTTTTTAAGTTTGATTCCGGTTTTTTGTATAGTTTTTGCCGGCTTTAAATATCTAGATATAAAAATCGAAAAGATAATCAAGATTTTCATCATCGGAACAGCTATACTTACTGCCGGAGGAGTTTTGTTTTATTTTTTCCCTCAACTGATAAAAATGTTTCCCGAAGGTTTATTTACCGGTGAATCGGTTTTAATCGATGTCAGCACCATAGAAGTAGAGCTTCAGGAAGGAGTAGTGCTCAATAGAGGTGGCGGCTCGTTTTGGGGTCAACTTCTCTTAAGCGCTTATTTACTTCTTTTATTATTTCCTATCTATAGCTTAAGGACATACCTAAAAAAAGGGAGTAAAGGTTGGGGCTGTTTGTTCTTAACAGCAGCAATGATCACTAACATTTTAATAAACGGCCAACGTAGCGTTTGGGCCGGATTTTTACTAGGGATTGCTTTATACTCTTTCTTTAAAGGGTTGCGAGGAGTATCGATGGTAATAGCATTTATTTTTATCCTGCACAAGATTCTTCCGCCGGCTTTTCTTTTAAGGTTTTATTCCTTGTTTAAAGTTAGCGATATAGCTTGGGCCGGAAGAGTAACTAGATATGAGAAGGCTTCAGAGATTATTTCTCAACATCCATTTTTTGGCCTTGGCTGGGGCGGAAGCGGCTGGGTTCATGATATTGCTTTACAGATGAGTGCTAACTTAGGGCTTATAACTACTTTCATCTTTTTCTTGTGGTTAAGAAAATTGATTCTTAACGCCTTCCAATTATATAACAATCCTGATCAATCTAAAATTAATAAGGTGTATATACTTTCCTTTGCCGTCAGTATCGTAGCTTTTTTAGGACCGTTATTAGGCGAATCAGTGATGAATTATCCGCATTTGATGATTCCTTTTTGGAGTTTTTGCGCCATCGTCCATAACTTTAAAGTCAATGCTATCAATATAGAAACAGCCGAAAATAAAAATTAAAAATTTTGTGATGACAGAAAATAAAATAACCGTTATCGTACCTTGCTATAATAATGAAGATATAATAAAAGATTGTCTTGAAAGCGTAAAATGGGCTGATGAGCTTTTAGTTTGTGACTCTTTCAGTAAAGATAAGACCTTGGATATAGTCAAGGTTTATACTAACAGGATTATTCAGCACGAATATATTAATTCAGCTACCCAAAAAAATTGGGCTATACCACAAGCCAGCAACGAGTGGGTATTAATTGTTGATACTGATGAAAGAATAACTGAAGAGTTAAAAGAAGAGATTCTTGGTGTTCTTAAGAGAGAGACAAGCTGCAACGGCTTTAAGATACCGCGTTTTAACTATAGTTTTGGTAAAAGATTAAAATACGGAGGTTATTGGCCGGATTATCAGCTAAGGTTGTTTCGAAAAGATAAAGGTAAATACGAGCCTCGGGAAGTCCATGCCGAAGTAGTATTAGAAGGAGAAGTTGGCTACTTAAATAATCCTATAATCCATCTGCACGATAGGGCATTAAGACAGGTTATCGAGAAGTATTTTGGCAGATATGTAAAGTGGGAAGCTAAGGAAAGGTTAAAAAGAGAAAAACCTTCGTTATTGAAGTTAATATTTTTACCGCCGGCGATATTTACCCTGCGCTATTTTGTAAAAAAAGGATTTTTAGACGGCATAAGGGGGTTTATCGCGGCTAGTATCTGGAGCAGCTATACTTTTCTTACCTATTTATATATGTGGCAATGGAGAAAGAAACAATAGTTTTTTTAGAGGAAGGTCAAGGCATTGGCGGAGCCGAAACTGCGCTTATCGGGTTACTTAAATATCTGGACCAGAGCCGTTTTGAGCCCCTGGTTATTATTTCTAGCCAAAGTAATTTTTATACCGCCCTAGAAGAACTAGGACCGCAGACAAAAATAGTAGTTTTAAACACCCCTTCTTTTGCCTCTACTAGCTGGGAAGTCGGCAATAAACGAATTCCCAATATTTTTGCCGTTGTCTATAACTTATTGCTTATTATCATTAAAGCTGTCAGAATATCGAATTATTTAGGCGATATAAAAGTCTCGATTATTCAAACCAATGATATCTATGCTCATATTTACGGCGGTATAGTCGCTAAGATAAAAAAAACATTTTGCATTTGGTGGTTTCAAGACATACCTTCGAAATCTTTCCTTTTGGGGTTAGGGAGAGTTTTTATAAACCTTCTAGGAGCTATTTTACCTCAGAAAATTATTGCTATTTCACAGGCAGTGGCAGAGTCCTTTTCTTCGTCGCTTAGAAAGAAGCTGCTTCTAATACCATTAGGAGTGGACCCAGAGCGGTTAGAGAGAGTAGATGCCGAAGCCAAAGTTAAACTTAAAGAAAACTTAGGCTTTAGTAGCAGTGATGTTATTATTGGGATGACTTCAAGGATAGTCCCTTGGAAAGGACACGAGTTATTTTTAAATTCAGCCAGTTTATTATCTAAAGAATATCCTAATTTAAAATTTCTTATAGTCGGAAGCACAACTTTTGGTCGGCCTAGTTATTTAAGTAAGTTAAAAAAATTGTCCGAAAAATTAGGCATAAGTAAAAAGGTAATATTTATTGATTTTGTTTATAATATCAAAGAGATGCTAAGCGTCATAGATATTTTAGTGCATGCTTCGATAAGGCCTGAACCTTTTGGCTTGGATATAATAGAAGCAATGTCTTTAGGAAAAGCCGTGGTGGCTTCCGATATTGGCGCCCCCCGAGAAATTATCGATAATAATAGAGACGGTATTTTATTTAAATCTGCTGATTCTATTGCTTTAGCAAGAGCTCTAAAAGAGGTACTAAATTTACCGCAGAAAATTATCGAGTTAGGGCAGGCAGCAAAAATAAAAGCTAAAGAAAGATACACCGCCGAAAAATTAGCAAGAGCTTTGGAAGATATTTACTTAGCTAAATAAAGCGAGGCAAAATTTTGAAAGAAAAAATAAGAATCCTTTTTTTACATCAAACCTGGATGGGGTTTGAAGTGCGGGATTATGAGATCCTCAAAAATAATTTTTTCGCTAAAGAATTGCTTATTTATAAAGACGTTTTTTTTAAGCTCCCCCAAATTATTAAAGATATTTTGAGTAGCGACTTAGTCTTTTGTTGGTTTGCTTACCGAGTAGCATTGATACCTTTGCTTATCGCTAAAGTCTTAAGAAAAAAAATTATAGTAGTAATCGGCGGCTGGGAGTGTGCTAGCCAACCGGAAAATGACTACGGAGCTATGAGGCCGGGTTTTAAATTCTTACTAGCCCGTAGTTTTGTAAGAAGTATAGCTACTTTATCCGATAAAATTATCGCCGTATCTAAATATAATGAACAAGAAATAATAACCAATATCAGACCGTCTTTAGAGAAAATTTCTTTAATATATCTTGGTATCCCAACTGATTGTTGCCAAGGCCAATCTCTACCAAAAGATAATTTAGTACTGACAGTAGCTAATGTTACAGTCGAGTCGTTTAAAAGAAAAGGCATAGATATTTTTATTAAGGCCGCTAGATTACTTTCAGATACCAAGTTTGTTTTGGCTGGGGAGATCGATAAAGAGTCCTCTGATTACTTAAGAGATAATTTACCGCAAAATCTTACACTTACTGGTTTTGTCGGCGAAGAACAATTGCATAAGTTATACCAACAAGCTAAAGTATATGTTCAGGTATCCTATCATGAGCAGTTCGGGGTAGCTTTGGCCGAAGCTATGGCTCATGGTTGCGTGCCGGTAGTTTCTCAAAGGACGGCTTTGCCGGAAGTAGTGGGCAGCAGCGGTTATTATGTACCCTATGCTGATATAGATAGGACCATTGAGGCTATAAAAGAAGCTTTAAGAGACGGTCAACGGGGCGAAATTGCCAAGCAACGCATCAAAGAAGAATTTTCTTTAAAGAAAAGGGAAGAATCTTTGGTAAATTTAATTAAAAATTTAGTTTAGCCGAGAATAGGGCTAGGCATAATAAGAGTAATTACAATCAATAATTAATCGTGAAAATTGAAGAGAAAAATTTAGCCATTTTTATTAACGCTTACCTTTTTAAATGGGATAATAATTATTATAGCGATGATAATACAGTTGTTTTTTGTCTTAATATCGCCAAAAAGTTTAAAAGAATAATTATTTTTGCACCGGTATTAAACGGCGATATTTCGTTAGCCGATAGATTTTATAAGATAAATGGCAATAATTTAAAAGTTATCGCCATACCCAATTATAATGGCAGCACTTATAGCTTAATTTACGCTGGTTTCAAAGTGATGCCGGCTCTTTATAAAGTTTTAGAATTATTGCAAGACCAAATAGATATTTTGTGGCAGGTCGATTGTCCCAATCCTTTAAATTTAGTTTTTAATATTTTTTGTAGCGTAAGAAAAATACCAATGGTATTCTTCTTACGCCTGGATGTTATTTCTATTTTGAAAATCAAAAATAGAGGATTTAAAAGATTTTTCTCTATAATTTTTGCCAAAATTATAGACTGGTTTAATAGAAGATTGTTAGAGAAACATCCGGCTTTTGTAACCGGAGAAAAGTTATATCAAAGCTACAAGAAAAAGAATAGGTTGGTGTATAAAATTTTTGAGAATTTAATCAGAAAAGAAGAAATCTTAGCTGCTTCCGAAGCTAGAGTGAGAAAAAATAACGGCAATTTAGAAATAGTAGGTATTGGCCGGTTAGAAAAGCAGAAGGGATTCGTATATTTGCTAGAGACAGTTCGTTTACTGACCGAGGTTTATTGTATCAAAGCCCATTTTACGCTTATCGGATCCGGACCGGAAGAGAAAACGTTAAAAGAATATATCCATAAATATAAATTAGAAGATTATGTAGAAATGACAGGATTTATAAAGCATGGTGAACTTTTTTCCAGATATTTAGAAAAAGCTGATATTTTAGCACAGCCTTCTTTAGAAGAAGGCGTACCTAAAACTATTTTCGAAGCTATGGCTTCAGGTATACCAATAATTGCCAGCCGAGTAGGAGGATTACCTTATTTAATTAAAAATGGAGTAAACGGATTATTAGTAAAGCCGGCTAATCCTGAAGAGTTGGCAGAAGCTATCTTACGTTATAAAAATGACTTTGCTCTTTTTAAGAATATCGCTTTGAATAACTTAAGCTATGTCGATGGCTTTATTTTTGAAAAACAAAGAGATTTCATTTTAGAAACGATTAAGAATTTATAACTATTCTCTATGGAATGTCCTTTTGTTTCCGTAATAATGGCTTGCCGTAACGAAAGAGATTATATTGCCAAATCTTTAACTTCTTTACTTAAAACAACTTATCCTCTAGATAAATTAGAAATTATCGTTATTGATGGAGAAAGCACTGATGGAACAAGAGAAGCCTTAGAAGAGATGGCCAGTAAAAATAATATTGTTAAGGTATTAACTAATTCTAAAAAGATTATACCGGCAGCTTTAAATATCGGTATCAAAAATTCCCAGGGCGAGATTATCATAAGGGCCGATGCCCACGCCGAATTTTCTTCAGATTATATAAGTAAATGTGTAGAGTATTTGCATAAAACCGATGCTTGGTGTGTAGGCGGGACGTTAGAGACCGCTTCTTTAGCCGATACTTTGATAGCAAAAGCCATCGTAGCAGTTTTATCATCTCCTTTTGGGGTCGGATTTTCTTATTTTAGAATAGGTAAAGAACCCCGTTATACAGATACTGTTCCTTTCGGAGCCTTTAGAAAAGAGGTTTTTAATAAAATAGGATTGTATGATGAATGCCTGGTAAGAAACGAAGATAACGAATTTTCTAGCCGGATAATAAAAAACAAAGGTAAGATATTTATTACCCCCGAAATAAAAAGCACCTATTACGCTCGGACTAATTTAAAGAGCTTTCTAGAGAATAGTTATGCCAACGGTCTTTGGAATGCTTTTATCCAAAGATTTTATCCTTATGCTTTTAGATGGCGCCATTTCTTGCCGTTAGTTTTTTTTATGGGGTGTGTATTAGTTTTTATATCTTTAATCTTAGGGGTAATTTTGAAAGCAACTTACTTATATTCGGTATCTTTAATTTTAGTCCCTTATTTTTTAGTCAATATCTTATCATCCTTAACCTTTATAAAAAAATTAAAGATGCGATCTTTTATCCTAACTATCGGATTGTATTTTTTATTTCATTTTGTCTATGGTTACGGGATTCTTAAGGGTTGGATGCTAGTATTACGAAACTTGCGGCCGCAAGAGTAAAGCCCTAAGGATTAAACCCTTTTGGATCCTTGGAGGATTAAAAATTTGTTAAAAAGATAAGGTTTTTTAAAATTGAATTTATTTGTTATAATTTTAAGATAAGACAGAAATGAAAAATAATACAATTAGCTATACTAAGCCCTCTATAGGAGTCGCCGAAAAGAACGAAATTCTAAAAACTATTTCTTCTGATTGGTTAACCGCCGGCCCAAAAGTTAAACTCTTTGAGCAAAGATTAACTCAATATCTTGGTTGCAAATATATTCAAGTTCTAAATTCATGCACCGCAGCTTTAGATTTAGCCGTATTAGCCTGCGGAATCGGCAATAGAGACGAAGTCATTACGACTCCCTTTACTTTTTGTGCTACGATAAATTCTATAATACACAGCAAAGCCAAGCCGGTTTTTGCCGATATTAGCAGAGATACTTTTAATATTGATCCTTTAAGCATCGCCGATAATATTACTAAAAAAACTAAAGCCGTTTTACCTATGCATTATGGCGGTATGCCTTGTGATATGGACCAGATATTTAAGATTGCTAAGAAATATAATCTTAAAGTCATCGAAGATGCCGCTCATGCTATCGGTGCCGAATATTACAAAAGAAAAATAGGAACGCTTTCCGATGCTACTTGCTTTAGTTTTCATGCTACTAAGAATATCACGACGGCCGAGGGAGGCGCGATTGCTACTAATAATAAAAAAATCATAGAATTTATAAAGAAGGTTTATTTGCACGGCATAAATCGTGAAAGTTGGCAAAGACATAAAGTAGGGAGTTGGAAATACCGTGTTATTTATCCTGGCTTTAAGACTAATATGAGCGATATCTTAGCATCTTTAGGTATACATCAATTAGAGAAAATAGAGGATTTTATTCGAAAAAGAAGACAAATAGCGCAGTTTTATGATAGTTATTTTAAGAAAGAGCCTTTACTGGACTTACAAAATACTTCTTATACAGTAAAACATGCTCATCATCTTTACCCGATTATATTAAAAACAGAAAGGCTTAAAATAAACCGAGACCAGTTCATAGAAAAGCTTAAGAAAAGAGGCGTTATGACTTCTGTTCATTTTATACCGGTGTATAAGCATCCTGCTTATAAGTCTTTTATAAAGCCGGTAGATATCAAGAGATTAAAGAACACCGAATATATCTATAATCGTTTAATATCATTACCAATTTATCCTCTTTTGAGTTTAAAGCAAGCTAGGTATGTAATCGAAAGCGTTAAAGATATAATTAAGAAAAACAGAAAATAAGTTGATTAAAAGATTTTTTGATATTATTTTTTCGTTAATAGTATTATATTTTAGTCTACCAATTTTTGTTATTTTTTTCTTTTTGATAAAATTGGATTCTGCGGGGGCTGTTTTCTTTAAACAGAAAAGAATCGGTAAAAACGGAAAAGCCTTTTTAATTTTTAAATTTCGCACCATGCGGGCAGAGAAAGGCCCTCTTTTAACTACTTCTAAGGACAATAGGATTACTTCTTTAGGGCGGTTTTTACGGAGGATTAATTTTGACGAACTTCCGCAATTTTGGAATATAGTTAAAGGGCAAATGAGCGTAGTTGGGCCTCGTCCGGAAATCCCGGAGATAGTAGAAAATTTTACCGAAGAGCAAAAAAAAATACTTAACTTTAAACCCGGCTTTACCTCTTATGCTACTCTTAAATGTTTAAACGAAGAAAAAATATTAGATGATAAAAATTTGATGCAGCAGTATTATAATGAACAATTACCGTTAAAAATAAAATATGATTTAGAATATTTTTATCATAACAGCAATTTTTTAAATGATTTATTAATAATTTTAAAAACAGTAGGTAAGACTTTTTGGTCTTAAGATATGGATAAAAGGTTAAAAAAATTAAAAGCTTCTTTAAAAGGGTTATTGTCCGTTAAATATTTTATAGACCTTGTCTTAATAATTACTAGTTATTGGTTATCTTATTTAGTAAGATTTGAAGGAATAGTTCCGGTCGAAGAAGTTCTTATTTTTAAAGAATCTCTTTTAACCTTTGTTTTAGGGTTTTTAATTTGTGATTTATTATTCGGGCTTACCAGAAGCATTTGGAGATATACTAGCTTGCAGGACATTGAGAATATCGGGTTTTTCGTCTTGAGCGGAAGCGGCTTAAGCGTGCTTATCGGTTTGATATTTTTTCCTAAAGAGATAGCCAATGTTCCTAGATCGATATACATAATAAATTTTTTCTTTCTTTTCTTTGGTATAAGCGGAACCAGGCTTTCTTACCGTATCTTATTTGACCAATGGCGAAAGATTAAGAAAGGCAAAGAGAATGTTTTAATAGTAGGTGACCAAAACATCGGAGTTTCGTTGCAGCAATCTATTTTGCAAGACCGTACTCATCAGTTTAATATCGTTGGTTTTATTACTTTGGTAAAAAGCCGTATTGGCAATACCGTAAATGCTACTCCGATAATCGGCTTACCCGAAGATATTCCTAGCATAGCTAAGAACGAAGATATAAAGTGTATTTTTATAGCCTTAGATTCTGCTTCTAATGAAGAGATGAAGAAAGTAATAAAAATATCTCAAAACACCGGAGTGTTAACCAGGATCAGCCCCAGCATAGTAGATTTAATTAACAGTAAATTTTCGCTTAATGATTTACGAGAAGTAAAATTTGAAGACTATCTGGATAGACAGCCAGTTAAATTTGATTTGGATAAATTGAAAGGAGAGTTTTTTGGGAAAAATATTTTAGTAACCGGTGCCGGCGGTTCTATCGGAGCTAGTTTGTGCGAAGAGTTATTGGTTTTTGAGCCAGCGAGGCTAATAGCGATAGACTTATCAGAAAATAACCTTTTTGGCGTTTCGCAAAGGTTAACGGAGATAAAAAAGAAAATGCCCGCTAACTCTACTGAGATAATATATAAAATTTTAGATATTAAAGACCAAGTTTTACTGGGAAAATTTTTAGAAGCTAACTCTGTAGATTATCTGATACATACTGCAGCTTTAAAGCATGTTCCTTTCTGCGAGGAGAACCCGCAGATGGCGATACAAACTAATCTTTACGGTACTTTAAATCTTCTATTATTAGCTGATAGAGTAAAAATCAAGAAATTTATATATATTTCGACGGATAAAGCTGTTAATCCAATATCGATAATGGGTGTTACCAAGAGAATTGGAGAATTATTAGTAAAAGATTTTAGCCATAACAAGTCTTCTCAAACAAAATTTATGGCAGTTAGATTCGGAAATGTCATTGGCAGTTCCGGCAATGTAGTAGAAATATTTACCCATCAACTACAAAAAGGTTTACCGCTTACTATTACCGATTCTCGGATGGAACGTTACTTTATGAGTTTAGAAGAAGCTACTAAGCTAATAATGGAAGCTATAGTTATAGGAGGCGAGGGTGAGACTTTTGTTTTGGATATGGGGCGAGCAGTAAAGATAAGAGACTTAGCCGACGATATTGCTTTATTTTATGGCCGGCAAATCAAAGAAAAAGATATTATCTATATCGGTAAAAGGAAAGCCGAAAAAATAACCGAGGATTTATTTGGGCTAAACGAAGAAAAAATGCCAACGAGCTTAGGAAGAATTTTTGAAGTCAGAGAAAAAGTACCAACAGAAGGTTTAATCGATAAAGTAAAAAAATTATGCCAAGACCTTAATCAGCTTAATGAACGAGAAATAAGAGAAGAGCTTTTTGCTATAATAGAATAAATAGAAATAATTTAAATAAAAATGCGCAAACGTAGTCAGAAGATTTTTATTATCGGTGCCGGTCCTATTGGTTGTTATCTCGCCCAACTGTTGAAAAAAAAATCTATACAGCCGGTTCTTATCGAAGAGCATAAAAAATTAGGCCGGCCAGTTCATTGCGCCGGTTTAATCGGAAAAAAAAGTTTTGAAGAGTCTCAAATACACTTATCGCCAAAAAGTATAATTAATACTGTCAACGGAGCCAAAATACATTTGAATAATGAAGTAATAACAGTTACCAGGGAAAAAGTCGCTTATGTTATCGATAGAGAAAAGTTTGACAAGAGCCTGGGTGAAGGGCTAGATGTGCGTTTTAGCACTAAATTCTTAGGCCTAGAAGAAAAAAATCACCACTATATTATTGAGACCGATAAAGGAGATTTTGAAGCTGATATTGTCATTGGTGCTGACGGAGCTAAATCATTAGTAAGAGATTTTGTAACCGGTAAAAATATCGAGTATTTAACCGGAGTCCAATTTCGCATGAAATACAAAACCGAATATAAAGACAGAGTGGAAGTGTACATAAAGAGGCCTTATTTTTACTGGATTATTCCCGAACAAGAAGATATCGTTCGCATCGGAGTTATTTCTAAAACCCCCTATAAAGATTTATTAAAATTTATTAAAGAAAAAAGGATAAAAGGCAAAATTTTAGAGAAATTTGCCGGAATAGTACCACTCGATCACTTTTCTTCTTTATCTAAAGGCCGGATATTTCTAGTAGGCGATAGTGCTTGCCAGATTAAACCCTTGACTTACGGCGGAGTATATATGGGTATGAGAGGAGCGGAAATTTTAGCTAAATGCATAGTAAAAGATAATTTTTCGAATTATTCTTTGTTTTGGAAGAGAAAATTCGGCCGAGAAGTAGCTATAACTTCTAAGATACGGGAGACTTTGCATAAGCTTAACGATAAAGAAATTTCCAGGATATTTTCTTTCGTTAAAAGCAAAAATAAATTGATAGAAGAAAAGGGAGATTTTGAGAATCATTCTTTTCTTCTTTGGGAGTTATTACGGCAGCCCGATGTTACCAGAGAGTTATTTCAGATATTATTAAGCGTGACTAGCGCCCAATTTAGGAAATAAATATGCCTTTGACTTTAAAAAATAGGATAATTGGAATTCTTACCGTATTTACCGTAATAAGCATAGTTGTATTTATTTCTATCCAGATTTCGCACGAGCTAGAAATGCTAAATAAATACAATACTTACAAAGCGAAAATAGTTTCGACGGTAATAAAAGAGAAATTAGAAAATATTTTAGGTCTGGAGATTTTAGAAGAGCAAAAAGTAAATTTCTTAGAAAAAACCGTAGAGAATTTAAAAAAATCACGCTCCATAGAAAAAATCTATATCTTTGATGCCCAAGGCAATATTATTGCTGCCAGTGAAGACTGGCTTAAACAGAGTCAAGCCGAATATAGCGACATTGTAGCTATAGATAAGGCTACAAAGAATAAGTTAGAAGAGGAAATAATTATTGATAAGAGCCTTAAACAATTTTCACTGTACATTCCCGTAGAAACTGCTGGTCAAATAAAAGTTGTTGCTAAAGTGTTCTTTTCTTTAGGAGATATCTGGGATGCCTTAAAGCAGATTTATAGAGAAGCAATAATAATCGGGATTTTAATAATAATTATAAATATTTTTATCGGTTTATTTCTTTCGCGTTTAATTATCGGCCCAATAAAGGTTTTTAACAAAGCTGCCGGAGCGATAGCAGCAGGAAGTCTTGACTTAAGAGTTAAAATTCATACCAATGACGAATTGGAGGAGTTAGCCAAAGTTTTCAATTATATGACCGAAGAGTTAATGAAGATGAAAGCTAAAGCCGAAAATGCTAATCCTTTGACTAAATTGCCGGGTAATTTAGTAATAATGGAGGAAGTAGAAAAACGTATTAAGGAAGATAAAAAATTTACTGTTATCTACGCCGATTTGGACAATTTTAAAGCCTTTAACGATAAATACGGCATCCATAAGGGAGATGAAGCCATAAAATTAACCGGAGATGTTTTTAAAGAGGCAATTAATAATAAAGGAGATAACTCTGATTTTGTCGGCCACGAAGGAGGAGATGATTTTATTATTCTTACTACCCCTCAACGAGCGGATGAAGTTGTTGACTATATAATTCATAATTTTGACGAAAAGATACGCCTTTTATATGATAAAGAAGATTTAGAAAGAGGTTATATCGTAGCCCATTCCCGAGAAGGAGAAGTAAAACAGTTTCCGATAATGACTATATCTTTGGCCGGCGTCACTAACCAGTATAGACCAATTTCTACCTATAGCGAAGTAACTAATATAGTTGCCGAAGTAAAAAAGAAAGCTAAAGGTAAAAATAAGAGCTGTTTCGTGTTGGATAAAAGAGAAAAATGATTTTGTTGGATTTAATCCGAAAGATTAGTTTCTTCCTCAATTGTACCGAAAGTGGGAATTAAACCGCTAAGAGAAAATTCCTTATTAAAAAGTGACCCCGTGCTGTCTTCTTTCTTCTCATAAGCTACTGGCGGAGAAGCCGGTATTTTATTTATTTCTGGTGAGGAAAAGGAAGTTGCTAAAACCGAGCCTACAAAAATAACTCCTCCTATGCATAAAATTACCTTTAAAAGAAGTTTTTTCTTCTTCATTACCTTAGCCTCCAATTTAAAGATACCATAAAAGAAATGCTTTGTCAATCTAGTGCAACTATTTGTTATTCAGTAGGTTAGTTTAAGCTAGACCTCTAAAATTTATAAATTAATGCCAAATATACTATTCTGGATAGAATTAGCTGATTTTAAAACGTTTTCAGTATTAAAGAATAAATTTGTTATTTGTTGACAAAAACAGTTAAGAGTTATTATAATATAAGATAATTTAACTTTTTTAATAATGGTTAAGAAAATTGCCTCTAAAGCTAGCCTAACCCTGATGCTATCGTTTTTATTAGCGGTAGCCTTTCTCTTTATTTATAACCGTTATCTTTTGGATAAGTCTTTATCCAACTTAAGAATATCTTTGAAAGTAATAGAAAAAGCCGGTAATTTCGAAGAAGTAAAGAAAATAAAAGATATCCTTAAAGACACTTTTATCATGGAAATAAGTGCCGGCAATTTCGATTTAGCTAGGGCCGAGAAAGAAGATGTTTCCGGGGGCCCTAAAGCAAGAGGGCTGACAGCCCAGGATGAAAACAAAATATTTACCGATAAATTATCCATAGCTACAAAACTAGATTATATCGAAGATATAGTTGAAGGTATTTCCGAGCAGAAACAGATCGAAGACATAAAATATTTTATCGAAGATATTATTGCTCAAAAGATTAAAGAAAAACCCCTTTTTGTTGCTAATTTAGAAAAATTTATTGTCGAATTTTTTCCCCAACCCCGCCAAGAAAAATTTGATAATTTAAAGAACCAAGTAGAATCATTAAAACAACAGCTTGCTAATTATTCCGGCCGGCAGCTTCAGGAAAAAATACTAGAAATTGCCAGGATGTATTTAAGGATGGGAGAATGGGACGAGAGCCAGACATATTTAAATAAAACTTTGCTATTAGGCTCACAGAATTATTCTGGGCTTAAAGCCCAATTCTATTTAGCTGTTTTATATAAGCTTAAAGGGAACTATCAGGATTCTTTATTGGTTTTTCAAAAAATAAAAGATATCTTGCCTTTAGAGTGGAAGATGTTTTCTTATTATCAAGAAGCCGATTCTTTAGCAGCTTTAGGCGATAAGGTAAAGGCAGTAAATGTATTAGAGCAAGCCTTTGATAAAAATCCCGATTCTGAAATTTCTCAAGTAGCTAAATTCCGTGCCGCTTATACCTATTTATATGATTTAAACGACCCCGAAAAAGCCCGCCAGGCTTTTAAAGAATTAAAAGATAAAATTACAGTAGAAGAAGATAAAGGAAAAACTACCGATCAAAAAGAATTAGAAAAATTAAAAATTTCTTTTTACGCTGCTGAAAAGATTATAAAAGATATCTGCAACAAATATAGAGAGGAAGGCTACCAACTTTTAAAACAGGGATATACTAAATTTGATAGCATAAAATATTTGGAAGCTTTAGACAAGTTCAATTTAGCTTTGAAAGATGATAATCAAGATCCGTTAGCCATTTCTGGGAAAAGCTTAGCGCTTTATTTTATTGGTAAACGCGAAGAGGCAATCCAAGAGTCAAGAAGAGCTAAGGAAATTTCTCCTAATGATGCTATAGTTCTAGTAAACTTAGGTTTTATATATTATAATGTGGGGATGTTGGAAGAGGCAGTGGGAGAATACCGCGCCGCCTTAAAAATAAAACCAAATTCAGCCCTTATCAATTACAATTTAGGAACCCTTTATATTTTAAGCGGAGATTTAAATCGCGCCGGGTTTCATCTTGAGAGGTCTATAGAAATAAACCCTGATTTTGCCTATCCTTTAAATAACCTAGGGTATCTTTCTTGGCTTCAAGGAGGTTATGGCGAAGCCAAAAGGTGGTTGGAAAAAGCCATTGCTTTTAAAGATGATTACGTAGACGGACGATATAACTTAGCTATTGTATTATTTATTTTAGGAAAATATGATGCCGCCCAGGAAGAATTCTTAAAAGTAGAAGAGCTATCTCCCGGTTATAAGAAAACCGGCTGGTATTTAAGCGAAATTAAAAAAAAGTAGCGGTATTAAACTAAAACCATGTTAGAAAGATTAAAAAAATTTTTAGGTTGGAATATACCAGAGAAAAGAGTTTTTATCCGGATAAAGTCCCACCATCTAGTAAAGTATAAAATAATTGATGATAGCCAAAAAGTCCTTTCTTTTGCCAGAAATATCAGTGCCGGCGGAATTTTATTCTATTCCGAAAAAAAATTACCTTTAAACAGTACAATAGAGATAAAGATAAATATTCCTCCTAAACCGACACCGCTTAACGTAGTCGGAAAAATAGTAAGAGTACACCCTTTAAAAAAAATCGGTGGTTATGAAATAGGTTTAGAGTTCGTCCATATTGACGAAGAGGACCGTAATTTAATAGAAAAATTAGTTTTAAGTTCTACTTTAAATTTATAGTGGTTAATAAAGGGGTGAATCTTAATTTAGGGTTGCTGGTTTTTTTTATTATTTTTAGTGCAATATTTTTAACTACCGGGATATTAGCAGGAGCCGAAACAGTTTCTGATGGTACAAAGATAACCGATGAAGCAGCACCATTAGAAACAGAGGAATCCATAGAACAACCGGAAGAAACAAAGCCGGCTAAACAGGTAGGCAAAAACCTTTCTGATAAAGCCGAGAACTATTTACGCCGTATTATCAAGGATTTGATTTTTACTCTTACTATGGAAGAGGAATTTAATGATAATGTTTACGAGAAAAGTACTGATGAAAAAGCCGCTTTGATTACCAGGGCTAACCTAGGAGTAAATTATGCTCCTGACTTTGATTGGGCAAAAGGGCACGGTAAGATCAGCTTCGAAACTAAAGGTGGGCCAGTAAGCTATAGTAGTCTTGAGACCGGAGATGAAGAAGAGGATTTTTCATCCAAAGTACTTATTGATTATATGAGAAGAAAATGGTATCTAGGATTGGGTTATGGGATTACCTCTACCCGGAGTTTAGGTTCAGAAATTTCTACTAGTGCCAGTGATGATACGGCTGAATATTGGAGAGATTCTTACACCATAAAGTTTGGCACTAATTGGGAAAAAATACCTTGGGAGATTAAGTATACCGAAGAAGATACTTCTTACGACGAAAAGTATCAATCTTCCGATATTTTATCCAAAGATATTTCTCTAACTCAGTATTTCAGAGCCTCCCCCAAGACCTATTTTCTTATTAATTATAAACACGAGATAGATGAATACCCCAACAGAGGTTCTATTTCCACTGGTGGAGAAGCCGATGTATTATCAGCTGGAATAAAGGGAAAAATTTCGTCTAAGGTTACTGGGATAGCAACTTTTGGCCGGCAAATATATGATCCTGACAGCAGCGAACAAGACAAAGAAACAGATACAGTAGGCATAGAGCTAGATTACGATACTACTCAGCGTCTCAAAACTAACTTAACAGCTACAAAAGGTATAGTTGCTACCGAATATGCCAGCGAAGATTATGTCACTACCGATAAGATAGGTTTAAGTTTTAATTATTTACCGCCGTTTAGTCCAAAATTAAAATTAGGATTGAAATTATCTTTTGCTAAAGATGAGTATGAATCAGGGAGAAAAGAGGATACCTATTCTCTTGGGGCCGGCTTTGAACACAGTTTAAGAAAATGGCTTACTCTTATCGGAGCATATAAATTCACTGAAAGAAAGTCAGATTTAAATACCCAGGAATACCAAAATAATATTATTAGTTTAAAGTTAGTAGCAAAGTTTTAACACTATTATGAAGGTACTTTTTTTAATCTTATTTTTTCTTATAGGCTGTTCTTCCCAGGATACAACTTCTACTTTACATGCTAGCTCGCAAGAAACCACAAAGGCTGTTAGTAAAATCAAAAGAACTAAGAACGTTCTTACTCAAGATAGCCTTAATAAGGAAGCTGAAAAAATATACCAAGAAGCACTTTCTCTTTATAAAAATAAAGAATATAAATCTGCTCTTGCTAAGTTTAAAACAGTTGAAAAGATTATCCCTGGGTACTTTAAGACAACACACTATATCAATTCTGCTACAAAAATAATTACTCGAGAAACTAAGACCGCACGAAAGAAAGCTTTACAAGCCGAAGAAGAGCGCCTGCGTTTAGAGCAAGAGCGTCAATTAGCCGAACAAAAAGCTCAAGCTGAACGCCAGCGTCAAGAGCAGTTAGAAAAAGAGCGTACTCAAAAAGAAGAAGTCAAAGCTCTTAGCACTAAAGCCATAGCGCTCTACAATCAGAAAGATTACTCCCAAGCTCAGGAAGTTTTTAATAACATCTTAGCCTTAGATCCCAAGCACTCCCTAGCTAAGGTTTACTTAGAGACGCGTATTCCTCAACAACTACAGCAATTAAAAGCCCAAGAAGAACGTGCTAAAGTTGAACAGGAGCGCCTAGCCCAAAAAGCCGAAGAAGAGCGCCTGCGTTTAGAGCAAGAGCGTCAATTAGCCGAACAAAAAGCTCAAGCTGAACGCCAGCGTCAAGAGCAGTTAGAAAAAGAGCGTACTCAAAAAGAAGAAGTCAAAGCTCT
>JAGOLA010000001.1:47790-79140 GCA_017994375.1 Candidatus Omnitrophota bacterium
TAGCGAAGAATCAAAAGAGGTCGCCATAGAAACTCCTTCAGCTTCACTTCAAGAAGAGTCATCGCCGGTAGAACAAGCTCAGGAAGAAATAACCGCTACTCAACCTTTGGCTTTAGAAGAAGAGGCTAAAGAGGCTATTCCGGAAGTTCCACCGGCCAAAGAGATAGCATTAGCAGAACAAACTCAAGAGCAAACCGAAGCTACTCAACCTGTTCTTCAACAAGAAGAAAAACTCCAGCAAGAATCTTTGGTTAAATCAGAAGTTCCAATTCCGGAAGAGATTAAAGAAGAGTCATTGCCGGTAGAACAAGCTCAGGAAGAAACAACTGCAGTTCAACCTTTGGCTTTAGAAGAAGAGGCTAAAATAACCGAACCGACCGAGAAAAAAGAAAACTTTGAAAAAGAAGCGGTTTCTTCTTCCCAGGAAGAAGTTGCTGCTGAAAGTAAAAAATCCGCCTATTATTTAACTCCCGATGATATTGTAGAGATTTCTATCTATGGAGAACCAGACCTAAGCGTTACTCTACAAGTTTCTGAAGGAGGGACTATAAGATATCCTCTTTTAGGAGAAATAAAAGTCGAAGGTCTTACTGCCGATGAATTAGCTAATAAGATAGAAGAACTTTTAGCCAACGGTTACCTTTTAAATCCGCAGGCTAATGTTGTTGTGAAACAATACGGGAAAATTTATATCGTGGGAGCAGTAAACGAGCCTGGAATCTATGATCTTGAAAAAAATAATCTCACACCTTTAGAAGCTATTAATTTTTTTGCCGGTGGACCTAAGGGAAATGCTAACTTATCTCGCGTTAAAATGTATCGTAAAACTGGAGACGCCAAAACAGAGTTGATACTGGATTTAGAGAAGGCCGACCCGACTTTTTATCTTAATGTTGAAGATAGAATAGTCGTAGATGAATATAAAGATATTGCTATTTTCGGTGAGGTAAAGAATCCTGGTAAGTACACTTTTAAAAAAGGAATTACCGTAGTCGATGCGATTAGCCTTGCCGGAGGTTTTACCGATATAGCGAGCCAAAACGGGGTAAGAGTAGTAAGATTAAAAGGCTCTGAAAAGCAAACCATAAAAGTACCGGTAGGATATATTTTAAGAAAAGGCGATAGAAGTAAAGATATAGAACTAGAAGAAGGGGATACCGTAGTAGTTCCGGAAAGCTGGTTTTAAAAGTTTTAAATATAATATATAAAGGCAATGATTCCATCTCCTGATATAAAAGAATTAAATCTTAAAGATTATTTTGAAATAGTCAAAAAGAATAAATGGATCGTTATTGCTTCTGTGGCAGCGATAACTAGCCTCGTAGCTATTTTTTCTTTTTCCTCCCCCAGGGTTTATAGAACAAAAGCAAAACTGATTCTTAAAGAAGAAATACCTCAGATTACGGGAGCAGAGAATCTGATTTATAAAGGAACAAGAAGAGATAGCACTGTGGCAAATGAAGACCAGTTAAGTCTTCTAGAGTCTAAGACTGTGGCTGAGAAGGTTATCAAGAAACTTAATTTATTGACGAACGAAAAATTTGGCGAATCTAAAGATCCAACCGGCAAATTACTTGCCATGGTAGATTCCTACCTTTTAAAACCGGAAAAGAAGAGCAATGTGGTAGAAGTTGCTGTCATCGGTAGGGACCCTCTTCTGATTACCAGGATAGCCAATGGTTGGATAGAAGCCTTTATGGAAGTTGATATCGAACATCGCGCGACGGCTGCTAAGCAGGGAATAACGTGGCTGCAAAATCAATTAGAAGATACTTTGAAAAAATTAGAAGCCGCCGAAAGAGAGCTAAACGATTTCGTAAAAAGATACCGGATAGTAACTATACCGGATGTTGGTAAACAAAAAGAATCTTTAATCGAAGAATTGAAAACTGCGAGGACAAGATTAGGTAAAGAAGTCATAGAAGCATCTAAGAAATACGGCGAAAAGCACCCCAAAATGATTGAACTGCAGACAGAGCTTGAAGCAACCGAGCAAAAACTTCAAGAAGAAAAAGATACTCTTTTTGCTCTTCAGGAAAAATCTTTAGAGTATAACGTTTTAAGAAGAGCTGTTGACGGCTACAAAGAATCATATGATGTTATTTTGAAGCGTATTTCCGAATTGGAAATTAGTAAAGATTTAGTAGTGACTAATATACAACCTATAGATGAAGCTACTTTGCCTACTAGGCCAATTAAGCCTCAACCAGTCAAAGATATTTTACGGGCTTTGCTAGCAAGCTTTATTTTGGGGGTAGGTATTATTTTCTTTAGAGAATACCTTGATTCGACGCTAAAAACTTCTGAAGACGTAGAGTTTTATGCTAAGATGCCTTTTTTAGGCAGTATTGCTTCAGCTAGAAGAGAGGCTAAGGAAGAAGATATCGATTTAATAGTTTTTAAAAAACCGCGTTCGCAGGTAGCCGAAACTTTTAGGAACTTAAGAGTATCTTTAACTTTTTCTTCACCGGAAGAAAAACCATTAAACGTTGTAGCGATAACCAGTTCTATTGCTAAAGAAGGAAAAAGTTTTATTTCTACTAATTTAGCTACAGTTTTTGCTAACACCAAAGAAGAGACTTTATTAGTGGGAGCAGATATGCGTAAACCCCGCTTAGAAAAAATTTTTAATATTGATAATAAAAACGGCTTAAGCAGTTTATTGGCAGGTGTCTGCAAATTAGACGAAGCGATAACTTCTACTTCTATACCGTATCTTTCTTTTTTATCCGCCGGGCCGATCGCACCTAATCCTTCGGAATTGTTAACTTCTAATAAGTTAGCAGAAATCATAAAAGAACTTCGACAACGCTTTAAAAAAGTTATTATTGATGCTCCGCCGGTATTAGGAATATCCGATACTTTATTATTAGGTGGCAAATGTGACGGTTTAGTTTTTGTGATTCGCGGCAGATCCACACCATTGAAGCTAATTACCGAATCTAAAAGAATTTTAAACGGCAAAGTAAAGATTATCGGTGCGGTCTTGAATAATGTCGAAATTGAGAAGGACCGAGACTATTCCTACCAGTATTATTATTCTTCCGATAAAGACGATTAATGTACGAAACTAAGAATTCGTTGGTCTTTGAATTTTTTTTAATTGCTTTAATTATTATTACGCCCCTATTTTATGGCTCGGTTTTATTTCTGCCCTCATCTTTATTGCAAATAGTTATTCTTGTATTATTCTTGGTATTTCTCTTAGGAAAAGTAAACTCTTCTTTGCCAAAAATTTCTTACCCTAACGGCAATATCTTTTTTTTACTTTTTATCGCGGTAGCAATTTTCCAACTTTTGCCTCTACCATATCTGCTATTAAAATTATTTTCTCACCAGACAGCCCAGTTTTATCAAAAATACTTAACTGATTTTAGTCACCGCAGCTTTTATTCCTTATCGGTTTGCTCTTTATCGACAAAACAAGAGTTAGTTAAATTAATTGCTTTCTACTCAGTTTTTATCATTATTTTAAATACCATTGAGAAAAAAAGGCAATTTGAAAGATTATTCTTAGCCATAATCTTTTGGGCAGTCGTTCTTTCTTTATACGGAATAATAAGAAAATATTTTATTTTAGAGAAAGAAATCAGCGAATCTTTCAGCGTTTTTGGCAACAGGAACCATTTCGCCGGATTTATGGAAATGGTGGCCCCCTTGACATTAGGCTATGCTTTTTATTGCAAAAATAGAGCTAAAAAATTTGTTTTTGGATTTATGGCCACAATAATTTACGTAAGTGTTTTTCTTTCTCTTTCGCGAGCCGGCTCTTTAAGTTTAATATTTTCTTTAATTCTTATGGTTTATTTTTTGAAAAGAGACTGGGTAATCCAAGAAAAATACTGGGTATTAGTGACCGGCATTATTTTGGTAGTAATTTTGCTTTCCGTTGTCGGTATAGAACCGATAAAGTATAGATTTGCTTCTTTGAAAGAAGGTTTCCTCCAAAGGCTAGCGATATTTAAAGATTCTTACCGGCTAATGAAAGACTTTCCTTCTTTCGGCATCGGTTTAGGCAATTTTCAATTTGTTTTTTCTTCTTACTTAAGCTTCTTTTCCGAAGGTTATTATTTTTATCCCCATAATGATTATATCCAAATAATCACTGAGACTGGTTTAATAGGGTTTTTATTATTTATTTTATTTCTTTTCCAAGTTTTTAAAACTATCTTAAAAAGGCTATTTACTAGGCAGGATCCTTTCGCCCGGAGCATGGTGATGGGAGGAATTTGCGGCCTTTTTAGTGTGCTTTTGCATAGCTTAGCCGATTTTAACCTTCATATTCCGGCAATTTATTTTTTATTTTGGTTAATATTAGGATTAATTTATAAGTGCGTTTTTAGCAGTTTTAGAAAATGAAGGAAGTAATTTTTGATAAAGGTAAACGTCTTATCTTAATATTAAGCTTAACTGTTGTAGCTTTTTCGATATGGTTTATAGTTTCTTACTTGTCAGCCCAATTGTTGTTTGAAAAAGCTAATATCAAGAAAAAACCGGCCTTAAAGTCAGAAGCAATACGTTATTATAAGCAGATTTTTCCCTATCTCTCTAAAGCCATCGCTATTAGAAAAGATAACTCCGAGTATTATAATAAAAAAGCCGATTTATTTCGCCGGGCAATAGATGATGGCTTAGAACAAGAATTAAATATTAACCGTAACGAAATAGAGAATTTATATCTTAAAGCTATAAAGTTAAATCCGCTTAATTTCGAATATCATCTAAAATTAGGCTTATTTTATGCTGCCCAAGGGGACCGGCGGGCCGAAAGAGAATTATTAAAAGCAAAATTCTTATATCCTAAAAATAAACAGATATATATATATCTGTGCCAGTACTTTCTTGCCAATGAAAATTATCAAGGCGTTATTAGCAGTTTAATTTCCTATTTTTCTCTTTCCTCGGAAGGATATTGGTTTAGGGCTATAGTTAAAGAGGAGTTAAAAGAATCTTTAGCTGATTTTTCTCAACTGATTTTAGACGGAGAAAATCAAGAGCTAAGATTGATAATACATCCTGATAGCAGCGAATTTAACTTTGAAGATAAAGATCTTCCCCAAGAAAAAATACTCTTAAAAATTAGAGTTTATATCCGCGACTTCGAAGATAAAGTTGTTTTTTATCGGCAAGGGTTTCTCGGCCAAGATTTGAAAACTATCCCAAATGCTGCCGAATTTTCTGTATACGAACTCGACTTAGGATTGCTTTCTCCCAGAGAATATCTTAGTAATTTTAGCATTAAGACGAAAAATAACTCTGCGATAGATAAAATAGAGATAGTTTTTAGTTTAATACCGCAGTCTTGGTTTTCTACCGATTCTTCTAAAAATATGTTATAATTTAAACTCGTTCTTTGGCGGCGTAGCTCAGGCTGGTAGAGCAAACGGCTCATACCCGTTGCGTCGGTGGTTCAAGTCCACTCGCCGCCACTAGCCTTAAACTTCTTTAACATTTAGAATTAAAATTTTAGATGTCAATTACTAAGAAGCTAAAGAATATTATAATTTTAATACTTATAAATATTCTTTTTATCTTTGCTGTAGAACTTGCAGTACGCTTAGCTTTTCCGCAGATAAATTTTCAGGGCTTAGATACTAATCTTTTTCGAGAAAATAGCTTTGGTCAATCCCATGGTTTTAAACCTTACGCTAAGGGTTACTGTATGGGCAAAATAATATATACCAATGAGTTTGGTTTTAGAAATAATCCTTACTTAGAACAGATAGACAAGAATAGTAGTGCTATCGTAATTTTAGGCGATTCGATAAGTCTAGGGTCTGGGGTGTCAGCTGCCAATGTTTACCCTTTTATTTTGCAGAAAAAACTTAAAAATTATAAGATTATCAATTCTTCGGTTACCGGATATGACATTCAAGATTACCTTAATATTTTAGAAACAATAACTCCCAAAATAGATTTTGAAGGTATTATCGTAGGAATATGCCTTAATGATTTTATAACAACATCAAAATCGCAGATAAATATAGCATTAGAAGATAAGAGAGAAATCCAGCAATCCCGATCTACTTTTAGAATTTTAAGGGGTTTTTCTTATAAAAATAATAATTTGCTGGAATTTTTCAGAAGGCATTCTAAAGTTTACCATTTGCTAAAGAGGATTTTTATAGATACCTCTAAAAATTATTTTTTTGGAGAAACAGAGTTCTATAGCTCACCGCAAGCTAAACAAATAATTTCTCAAGGACTAGAAGATATCCATAATTTCGCCTACCGACATAATAAGTGGATAGTATTTATAGTTTTTCCTTACGAATATCAATTACGTCCAAATATTTCTTATGAAGAGATAATTCTTAAACCCCAAGAGATTATCAGAGAAGTCGCGATAGAGAAAGGATTTAAGATTATAGATTTATACCCGGTTTTAAGAAATAATATTGAAAAGTCAAAAATTAAATCGGAATCCCTTTACTTATACGGAGACCCTATGCATTTTAACTCTCAAGGCCATAAACTTATAGCCCAGTTAGTATACGATAAACTAAAAGAATTAAAATTATTAAAAGATAACGTTAAGTAATTATTTCATCTAGGAGATTCTGCTTGCTTAGAGGCGATCTTAGAGTAAAATTAAGGTTGTTATCTTAAATAATAAATTCTATGATTAAACTTACTCGAATTCTTATAATACTATTAATAATCGGCGTTCTTTTTGGCGGTAATCTCGTTTTCCAATATATCAATAATAATAAAACCTTCAATAAAATAATCTCTCTTTTGCAGGCGGATTCCCGTATAGCCGAAGTTTTGGTAACCGACGTCAGTTATGATGAAAAAACTAATAAGACTTTTACCACCATCAAATTCTTAGAGTATGATATTAAAAATAAACCTCTTGAGCCGCGATATTTCACCTTTGCCGGAAATATCATCCAGTTTCAATCTTTAGTAGTGCGGTTTGATGATTCTTATGTAAAGCGGGGTGACCTTCTAAGAGGTAAAAGTGTTTATCTTTTTTGGAAAGTATTTATGTTAGACGGCAAAGATACCAAAGAGTATGAAATAACAAAAATCAAAGAGATACCGGCCGGCTATAAAATAGAAGGTTCTAAAAGCCGGCGCGAAGAAAAATTTTGGGAAAATTTTTGGAAGTACGCTTTAAATACCGGTGAAGCTAAAAAAAGAGGAATTAAAAATGCTCAAATAGAAGCTCCGGGAACGATGTTTATCCCCGGAACCCTCTATACTTTAAAGATAGAACACGATGGTGGCATTAGAATCGATTCTACCCCTTTGGCCGAGATACTAAAAGGAGAAAAGATACCAAAATGAAGCATTCTTTAAAAGTAGGATTTAGTTTTGGCACCACCTCGGGAATAATTACGACTTTAGGGTTAATGGTAGGGTTACATTCTGGGACCAACTCTAAACTGGCAGTTATCGGAGGTTTATTTACTATAGCCATAGCCGATGCTTTTTCCGATGCTCTAGGCATTCATATTTCCGAGGAATTTGAAAATCAACATACTCCTGTACAAATTTGGGCATCGACAGTCTGTGCTTTTTTAGCTAAGTTTATAGTAGCTTTGACATTTGCCCTACCAGTCTTAACTTTAGAGCTTGGTATGGCTATTAAGATAGGAATAATTTGGGGTTTATCACTACTTTCTTTACTTAGCTATAGCATTGCTAAGTCGCAGAGAATAAACCCTTGGGGAGTTATTTTGGAACACCTGGTGATTGCTATCTCGGTAATAATTGCTACCCACTATGTTGGTGACTGGGTTGCTATAAGATTTGGTTAAACTTTTCGCTAATAAGGAAATCTGGGCATGAAAACTATTATTTTCTATTTTTCAGGAACAGGCAATTGTTTAAAAGTAGCTTTAGATTTAGCTAAAGAGTTGAAAGATGCCGAAGTAATTTCTATACCCAAGGCAATTAAACAAAAAATACCATTAACTGCAGAAAGTGTGGGTTTAATTTATCCTGTTTACATGTTCGGGATGCCTTTAATTGTAAGCCGTTTTATAGAAAAGTTAAGGCCATTCCAAGATAAGTATTTTTTTGCTATTGCTACTTGTGGAGGAATGGCTGCTAATTCTTTAGGCCAAACTAAAAAAGAAATGCAGCAGCAGGGTTTAAAACTTTCAGCTGGATTCATTATTAAAATGCCCGGCAATTACACCCCTCTTTATGAAGCTATTTCTGTAGGTAAACAGAAAGAAATGTTTGAAAGAGAGGAAAAAAGAATCAGACAAATCGCAACCATAATAAAAGAAAAGCAAACTAAAAAAATAGAAAGAAATTCTTATTTAGTTAACTGGTTATTTTCAGCAATTTATAAGTTAGGCTCAATGCAAATTCCTAAGTTAGATAAAAACTTTTGGGTTGATGATAATTGCAATGGTTGTGGAATATGTCAAAAGGTTTGTCCCGTAAATAATATTAAGATGTTAGACGATAAACCCCAGTGGCTTTGTAATTGTGAACAATGTTTTGCTTGTTTTCACTGGTGTCCGCAAGAAGCAATACAATACCAGAATAAGACAGTTGGTAAGAAACGCTATAGAAATCCTCAAGTTAAATTAGAATATTTCATCAGCTATTGAATAAGGTTAATTGCCTATAGTTTATTAAAAATACTGGGAGTTTCATCAATAATTATTGAGATTTGGGCATTGAAAGCAGGGTAAGTCTAAAAAAAGTAGGGGGTTCTTCACCCCCTTGGTTCGGTTTTTTCCTCGAACCCTCTTGTGCCCCAAGTATAACATTTTAAAATAATTTTTTCAAGATAAACTGATTCTAAGGAGGCAGCCGATGTCAAAATTATTAATATCGATTTTATTATGTTTTTTATGTTTTTGGCCTCTATTGGCTCGAAGCATACCGACAGATTTGATAAACTTGGGTTTTACTGAGAATAACTTGATAAGCTATAACCAGCAGGACAATAAAGAATTTTTTACCTTCTTTGATCAGCGGACAGAGAATGCCGAAGATATAGTGATTTTTATTATCGAAGAAGATGGCAAAATAACAGAGGTAAACAACCAAGACTTTATTAAAATAAATTATACTAATCAGTTTGAAAGAAGCGCTAGTGAGATAGAAAAGGCCGTAAGTAATTTTAAGAAAGAATTATTAAAGGAAGTCGAGCCGGCTTCCTATTCCGACCTTAAAAACGATTAATACCTACTATTTTTGATGCGAATAATCTTATCTGCTATTGTTTTATTGATATTATTAACTAATGGTTGTCAGGAACCGGCACCAAAGTATCCTAGCGGCGGGCCTTATTTTTATCATTATTGCAATAAATATTATCTTCCCTTTCGTCCACTAGACGAAATAACTTATGACCAAATGCTTCAAATACAGGAGCAAAGCGGCAGCTATTATGTAGCTTACTTTGACAAAGAAGGCCGTATTGCTAAACTTAGCTATTATGATAACGGAAAGTTCGAATTTGAGGATAGATATTACTACCAAGATAATATTATTCGCCGGGAACTTACTTATTCTAATGGAAGGAACTCTTTCGGTGTAATAGATAAGAAAGGCCATTATATCAGTGCTAAACAAGAACATTAGGGAGGGTTTATGAAGATAGAAGTTAGAAAACCGACTGATAAAGAGTTAACTGCCTTAGGCGTTAAGACTTGGCCCATTTGGGAGAAAGAAGAGAGCGATTTTGATTGGTATTATGACGATAAAGAAATCTGTTATTTTTTGGAGGGTAAAGTAGAAGTAGAGTTAGCCGACGGTAAAGTAGTAAAAATTCAAAAGGGAGATTTAGCAATATTTGCTAAAGGATTAAGCTGTAAGTGGCATATTAAAAAGAAAGTAAGAAAGCACTATAATTTTGAATAGTTTAGGCAATAATCTTTTTCTTCTTTTGGCTTTTCTTCAAGAAGTGCTTAGCGTATAGAGATAAATCTTTATAAGATAATTGATTTTTTACAAATAAACTAACTTTCTGTTTGGATTTTTTTACCTTTTTGTTATGTATTCTCTTTAGCTCTTTTTTCGATCTTCCCATAGAAAGCCTCCTTTTAAAGAATTATTTATAGAAAGCACTCTTTGTCAAGCTCTTTCTATAGTCTTAGAAGTTATAAAAAAAGCAGTTTTAGCCCAAAAGAAGTTTTTATTGCTTAATAGGGGTTTTCTACTTATAATATTAGGCTAATGGTAAATTTTTGGGAAGAAATAGTTAAAAATAGGGCTCTTTGGGCGGTTTTTTTAAGTGGGGTTACCGCTCAAAGTTTAAAAATTATAATCGGCTTATTTAGGAAGAGAAAATTTAATTTTTCCTGGTTAGTCGATACCGGCGGTATGCCTTCTTCCCATAGTGCGGCAGTAGTTTCTTTTGCCATATGCATGGGTAAAGAGCTAAGTTACTCTTCACCGTTTTTTGCTCTGGGAGTCTTATTCGCCTTAATTACTATGTTTGATGCTCAGACTTGGCGGCGTTCTATAGGATTTCAGGCTAAAGTTTTAAATCACATTATGGATGATTTACAGAAAAAAAAGAAGATCGAAGATTATAGGCTAAGAGAGCTAGTAGGACACACCCCTATAGAAGTTTTTATTGGTGCCCTAATCGGGGTTATAGTTACGGTAGCATTTTATAAAATAGGAGTTATTAAACCATGAAGAAGTTACATCTATTCATTGTAGCCGGGATATTAGTTTTAGCCAGCATATTAATATTATTATTTTTGCCAAAAAATAAACCTGTTGTGCAAAAAAAAGAAAATAAAGTTTCTTTACCGTTAAAAACTGCGACTGAAGCTTTGACTAATAATAATCTCTTGGAAGCTAAAAGGTTATACCAACAAGCTTTATCAACAGCTGAAGATGCTGATGAAATAGATAAAATTAGAGCCGAAATAGAAAAAATTAATGTTGCGGTTATTTTCTCTCCGGTAATTGACGAGTGCAGTCAAGAATATACAGTTAAACCTCAGGATGCTTTAGCTAAGATTGCTAAAGCATTTAATACTACCGTTGAGCTTATTAAGTTGTCCAATAAGCTGAATTCTGATGTAATTCGCCCGGGTCAGAAACTTAAAGTAAATACCTGTGCTTTTTCGATCGTTGTAGATAAATCACAAAATTTACTTTTTTTGAAGAGAAAAGACGAAATAGTCAAAACTTATTTAGTAGCTACGGGAAAAGATAACTCTACGCCGGTAGGAAATTTTAAGATAAACAATAAGTTACTAAACCCTACTTGGTTTAAGGCCGGAGCAGTTATTCCTCCGGATAGCCCGGATAATATTTTAGGCTCTCGTTGGCTAGGTATAGATTTGGCAGGTTATGGTATACATGGTACTACCGAACCCGATAATTTAGGTAAGCAAATCACTCTTGGCTGCGTGAGGATGAAAAACGAAGATGTCGAGGAACTGTTCAATATCACGCCGGTTGGCACCGAAGTAACTATTGTCGATTAAGAAGAGATTAGCTATGCAAGGTTGGGATTTTGAAAAATCTATAATTGAGCTAGAGCAAAAGATCGAAGAATTAAGGTTATTTTCTCAAGAGAAAAAAGTAGACCTTTCTGCGGAGATTTTACGCCTAGAGAAAAAATTAAAGAGCTTAAAAAAAGAAATTTATTCTAGCTTGACTCCTTGGCAGAAAATTCAGATTTCGCGACACCCTAAAAGACCAACTACCTTGGATTATGTTAATTTAATAATGCAGGATTTCGTGGAATTACACGGCGACCGTCTTTACGGAGACGATAAGGCTTTAATTGGCGGTTTTGCCATGCTTGAGCAGAGAAAAATTATGTTGTTAGGTCATCAGAAGGGTAGAGATACCAAGGAAAACATAGAAAGAAACTTTGGCTGTGCTCATCCCGAAGGCTATCGAAAAGGGATGCGGTTAATGCGTTTAGCTGAACGTTTTGGTATGCCGGTGGTCTGCTTAGTAGACACTCCCGGTGCTTACCCTGGAGTGGGAGCTGAAGAAAGAGGGCAAGCTCAAGCTATCGCGGAGAATATCAGAGATATGTTTTCCTTAAAAACTCCTATTCTAGTAGTAGTTATCGGAGAAGGCGGAAGCGGTGGCGCTCTCGGTATCGGAGTAGGAGATAAGGTATTAATTATGGAGTATAGTTACTATTCTGTTATATCTCCGGAAGGTTGCGCGGCAATTTTATGGAAAGATGCTTCTAAAAGAGAAGAAGCAGCCAAAGTTTTAAAGTTAACCGCACCGGATTTGTCAGAATTAAGTTTAGTAGACGGAATAATACCTGAATCCGAAGGAGGAGCACATAGAAATTATCAAGAGACCGCAGCTAACTTAAAAGACGCCTTAATAAAAAACTTAGACGAACTTTCCCGTATTTCTTTAGAAGAGCTATTAAAACAAAGATATCAACGTTATAGAAAGATGGGAGTTTTTAACGAATCTTAACTACTCAAAGATAATCAGACATTTGTGTAAATTTCCCAAATGGAAATGCAAAGACTGATAATACTGGGTATTTTAAAACAAGGGCCGCGCCACGGTTATGAAATAAAAAAAGTAATAAATAAAGAACTAGGGATATTTACTTCTTTAGAAAATAAGTCTATTTATTATCCCCTCGAAGTCATGGAAAAAGAGGGGTCAATCGAAAAAAGAGCAGTTAAAGAATCCGGTAAACTTGCCCGTTACGTCTACTCTATCACTTCCCGCGGAAATAAAGAATTTATAAAATTAGCCCTGAAAGCCTTGCTTTCAGAGAAACGGCCTTTTATCGATATCGATATACCCTTGTATTTTTTACCTTATTTAGAGAGAAAAGAAGTTTTGGCTAGAGTTCGCTTAAGAAAACGGTTTCTAGAAAAAGTAAATGATTGGCTAACTATCAATTTAAAGAAAAAACAAGGATTTTCTCCTCACCAAAGATTATTGCTTAAACACCATTTAAACCTCTTAAAAACCGAAGAAAACTTTTTAGAGGATATCATAAGAATGGTCAAAGATAATTAAGACTATAAAGAAGAGCTTTTCTTGAAACGATTGTTGAAAACTAATAAAAATGGTATGCTTTAATTATAGGACTATAACTATGGGTAGTAAAAAAAAGGCCTTTTCTTTAATCGAAATCATGATAAGCATTATGGTGTTAATGGCTACCTTACCAGCTCTTCTATTAGGGTTTATAAATTATTTTGCTCTTAATAGAATAACCGAAGATTTTACAGTGGCTACGGCAGATGCTAGCCGGATAATTGAACAAATGCGTAGCCTCTCGGTCAACTCTTTAGCTAACATAGCCAGTCAAGACTGGGTCACTTGGGCTGCTAATAATGGTTGTACTAGTTTACCTTCAGAGCAAGCCCAGGTAACTTATACCGATAGAGATGCTAGCGGAGATTCTTTAGATGATAATCCTTTAGCGGTTACGGTTACTGTTAGTTGGCAGAGAAACAACAGAACCCAGAGTTTAAGCTTCGCCACTTTGATTACCGAACGCTAAAAAAATTATTCTTATGGAAAAAAATAAATTTAGTCTCAAGAAAACCCTTACTTTAGTAGAAGTAATGGTGGTGACGATTATTTTTACCATTATTTTTCTATCTATTCTTGCAGTGATAACTACCTGGCAGCGTTCTTGGGATATCAGTGAAGCTCAGATGGATGCTCAATTTCAGGCCCGCAGAACTATGCGCCGGATCACCGAAGAACTCATCCAAGCCAGCCCCAGTAATATCACGATTAATGCCGATAATGATATTATTTCTTTTAATCTTCCCAGTAGTTATGCTGCAGGCAGTATAAGCTGGGGAGATCAAATACAGTATTCCTTAGGTGGTTTAGATGGTCAACAACTTTTACGTACTAATTTAGATACAGGAGATACAGAAGTCCTAGGTAGTTATATTAATGCGGTACAATTTATTCGTAATAATGATATAGTCCAAATACAAGTTACGGTAAATAAGCCTTATAAAGGAGACAATATACAAATACAGTTAGCTTCCCAAGTAAGTTTAAGAAATAGGTAAGAGTTATGTATCGGTATGTAGAAAATAGCCTTAGAGAGAAAAAAAGCGTTACCTTAATTTTTTTCTATATAATTTTAATAAGCCTTCTTGTTGTTTTCGGAAGTTTTATGAGCCGTGGTATCGTAGAAAATAAAGCTACTCTTGGTAATAGAGATGCTCTACAAGCCTATTATCTAGCTGAAGCCGGAATAGACGAAGTTAAGCGCGGTTTATATGATGCTTTTCTACAAGCTCACCCTCAACCATTAGGTCTTGATTTTACTTGGTTTGATTCTTTACCCGATGCCTCTAAATATGTTCTTCCCGCCAATGCTGTCTTAAATATAGTTCCCGATGGTACCTATACTGTTAATATAACTAATGTTGCTAACCCAGTCGGCGAACGGCGAGATGTTACCTTAGTTTGTAATGCTCAAGTAAATAATATCTCTAAGTCTATTACCGTTGTGGCAAGCTATGCTTTAAGGCCATCTAGAGTCTTTGATTACTCTTACTTTGTAAATAATTTTGGCTGGTTTTATGGAGGAGGAATCACTAGCCAAGGAGATATTCGTTCCAATGGTAATTTTAGCTTTAACGGCAACCCTAAAGTCAATGGAGATATCTATGCTTCGGTTAATCCTGATTTAGGAGCCGCTGGCGATATTACCGGTAATAGCCGTAACGATTCCTTAGATTATTATCGTGACCATGCCGATGATAGCGCCCGGCCTACTAACCCTACTACGGATTCTTTAGGTGATTATGAATATCCTAATGGTTATGATGGAGAAAGCGAGAGATTTCCTCAAGAAGAAGTTTTGACTATGCCTTATCTTGGCGATCTAAGCTATTATGAAAATTTAGCTGCTTCCGAAAACGGGACGATTAAACAAGGTGGCGCTACGATAGTTGATAATACCTTAGAAGGAAGCGTTGTTTTGATTGGTACCGAGGATAATCCTATCGAAATCGATGGACCGGTAGTCGTTACTGGAGATGTATTGATAAAAGGAGTAGTCAAAGGCCAAGGCACTATTTTTTCCGGACGAAATACCCATGTTATTGGTAATATAACTTATAAAGACTCACCTACTTGGCCAAAGCCAGATGAAGACCCTGATACTACCGATACCGAAAATGCTACTAAAGACTTTTTAGGCTTAGCTACCAAAGGTAATATTATAGTCGGAGATTATACGCGTAATGATTGGAAAACTAATGTTGCACCTTATTTAACACCTCCTTTTACACAAGGCTATGAAACAGATTCTACTGATTCTTCTATTGGTTATGATTCTGACGGCATTTCTGGAAACGGTTATTGGTTTGATGGCGATTATACCGATTATGATGGTGGAACTAAAGCTGATGGGTCAGCCAGAAAATATTATGAGTCTTCCTACAATGATTCTTACGTCCACTCTATAGCCGAATCCTCTAACCAAATACGCCAGATAGACGCTGTAGTTTATACCAACCACGCTTTTTCAGGTAAAGTCGGTGCCTTTACTATAAACGGCAGTATTGTAGGTCGGGATGAAGCAATTATTTATAGCGGTAGCATTACTATGAATTATGATTTACGGGTGAAGAACCAAGGAATAGCTTTTTATTTACCGCGAGAATTAGATTTATCTCACACCCAATATCTTAAAAGCAATTAGTTTATAAGAAGTTATTTTAGCGATGCCTAAACCAGTAAAAGGAGCAATAGTATGAGAATTTATTTATTAAAAATATTTTTGGGTTTTTTTATTTCTTTTTGCATAACTTTATCCGGATATTGTCTTTATCGCGATGATGTAAATTTTAATGAAACTAAAAAAGAAGTAGAGGCACAACTTAAGATAAGTAAAGATAATTTAGAAAAAGACCAACAACTGAATCAGCTTGATCCCAAAGAGTCTATAGAAATAGAGCCGATATCTAGCAATTTATCTCAAAAAGAAATTAAAACCAAGCCAATAAAAATAATCTTCGCTTCAGCAGCTTTAATTGCTATAGTTTTAGGATATTTTTATTACCGCCGCCGGCAGTAATAAAGTTATTTCCAGCCGTTATTTTACTAGGATTTTTAGTCTTAACTATAGTAATTGATATTACTTATAAAAAATGTTATTATTTAATCAAGGAGAGATAAAGTGGCTATAAAATTTGTTAAAAAAACTTTAACCTTAGCCGAGATACTTATAGCTACGATATTTTTAGTAGTAGTCCTTATCGGTATTTTAATGGGTTATGCCGAATGTATAATTCTTAATGAATCTAACCGTAACTTAACCATAGCTTCTACTCATGCTCAGTATGTTATGGAAACACTAAAAAATGAATATTTTTTAATCAGTATTAAGAATAAGATTAATAATTGGGACCCTAATACTCTTATTGGGAATGAGTTAGCAGGTTTAGATAATGAGTCAATATCAATATGTTGTTATGACTCGGCAACAAGCTCTTGTTTTGGAACTTGTCCTTCTCAAGATATTATGCGTGTTTTAGTCAAGGTCAATTGGAAAGACCGCGGAGTAAGAGATAGGGAAATAAATTTAGAAACTTTATTCGTTGAACCTTAAGGATAGGTAGAATGAAAAAAAGAGGATTTACTTTAGTTGAGATCGCAATTGGCATAGTGATTTTTAGTATAGTTTCTATAGGCGTGCTAGCGATTTTGGCTTCAGGAAATAATACTTGGAACCAAGAAGCGGTTTTACTGGAAATGCAGCAACAAACACGTTTAGCTATGGACGGTATAACCAAAGAGTTAAGGCAAATAGACCCTTTGCAGAGTGTAATTATAAGTGATAGCGATCAAAAGATCGTATTCTATGTTACAGATATCGGCAACCCTATTAGTTATTATCTTAATGGCAGTAATCAGATTGTGCGCGAACATCCTGCAGGAACTAGCAGAATTTTAGCTAATAATATCAATTCTTTAACTTTTTCCCATATCGGAGACGTTATCAATATTTCTCTTTTGGCCCAAAAAATAGACAAAAGAGGGAGAAGTTTATCATTTTCCTTAACCGAAAAGATAAGGCTAAGAAATGGTTAAAAGAAGAGGAGCATTATTTATCTTGGTTATTTTCGTAGTTTTAGTCCTAGTACTGTTAGGAACTTCTTTAGTTTCTCAAAGTATATCCGAAAGCCGCCTAGCCCAGAGGTATTATCAATCTATTCAAGCCTTTTGGTTGGCTGAAGCCGGCATAAATCAGGCTTTAGGAGAGTTAAGAGATAATTATAGTCAAAGTGGAACCGGATTATGGGTTACTACCTTGAACCCGGGAGAGTTTTCGGTTGATGTTACCATAGATGGTTCCAATCGTAGAGTGATTGCCCATGGTTTTGTGCCTTCTATAGCCGCTTCTAATGTAGAGCGTAGAATTGAAGCTGTGATGAGTAAGAGTATCCCCCCGGGATTTTACGACTACGCTTTATATTCAGCCGGCAATATAGATATAAACGGTGATTCCTATAACGTTGAAGGAGACGTTATTTATGCTAATGATTGGGAAGTCGATCATCCCGAACAAATAGTCGGAGACATTAGTAACGATTCGTCAATTTCGCCTTTAGCCCGGTTTGATTTTCAAGAATTGCGGGATATAAGCGAGGGGCAGGATAATATCTATTCAGTCAGCCAAAATGGTAAATTGCTGGACCCGGACACTGGCCAAGAAAAGGCTTTGCCTTCTAGTTTTTGGTCTTCCTGGCGAGATGACGGCATAGATAACGACGGAGATGGGTCTACTGATGAAAGTGATGAATGGATAAATGTAGTCTATATAGAAGGTGATTTGCAGCTTAATGGCGATATTGGAACAGTAGGAGGCTTTTTAGTAGTAGTAGGAGACGTTATTACTGACCCGAATGATACCCAAGATACTACTATTAACGGCAGCGGTATAGTAGACGGAGTAATTTACACCCGTGGTACTTTTCGGGTTAACGGCGGTGGCCAAGTTTTAAATGTGAATGGAGGAGTTTGGGCCGGTGACCTGATAAGAGTAAATGGCAGTGTCGATATTACCTATAACGCTACTTATATGAATGCTATCGGAAGCTTAAATCTTGGTGGCGATGTTCAGATTATTTCTTGGAAAGACCCGCAGAATTTATACCCCCTTACCCCTTGATTAACAATTTATTACCTCAGTTTTAGTTTAAGAAATTGACAGTCTTAGACAAAAGTGATAATATTTAGCATAATATAAAATTATAAATATTTATTTAAATAGAGGTAAAAGATTTAAAATAAGGGGAGAAAAATGAAAGGTAAAATGTCACTATCAAACTTAAGTTTGAAAAGAAGGATAGTCATTGCGATATCTCTTATCTCCTTAATCCCCCTGATAGTCCTTCTCTATTATTTTTATGGTTATAAGGTTACTCTCATAGCTAGCTCAATTTTATCGTTGATAATAATTTTAGGCTGGTTGGTAGTGTTTGATGTCTTTTCATCTATCATTAAAATTTATGCCCGTTCCAAAAATACTCTCGAAATTATCGGAGAAGAAACCCCCGTTGTTCCGGACGAAGTCCAGAGCCTAGAAACAATTATTACTCTTCTTTCCGATAAAGTAAAAACTGGCTTTGAACAGCTCCAAGATTTTACTAAGATGACCGGAGAACTGAATAAAGAAGTATCAAGAAAAGTTCTTATTTTATCTACTATTTTACAGGCCAATGATTTATTTTCTAAAGAAGCTCCAGCCGAAGAAGTTATTAAATTTTTAAGCTATCATTTAACCCAGTTATTGGGAGTAGATTTTTGTTTCTGTAATCTTAAAGAAGACGTCTTAGGTGATACTAAGGTTATTTCTAGTGTCGGAATAGACCCGGCTAAAGTAAAAGATTTTATCCAGAAAAGAGACAAGGATTTTATCCGTATGAAAAAGATGGTTTTATTGGATATCAATAATAAAACCAGCGGGTTTATAAGCTGGACAAAAGATTTAGGGGTAAATAACTTAGCTATAATGCCTATTATCTCTAAAGGTAAAGCTATAGGTATGATAGGAATCGGCTCTAAAGATATTAATTTCTCTTTTGGCAAGGATGATTTAGATGTTTTAAACTTATTTGCCCAGAATGTTACTCTTATTTGGGAGCACGAGCGTCTTTCTTCGAAAATTGAAGAGTTAGAAATCCTTGACTACTTGACTGGGCTTTATAACGAGAAGATGATTTCCAAGAGATTAAGCGAAGAAATTAAAAGATCTAGTATCTATCAACGCCCTTGCGGCTTTATTGCTTTAAAAATAGCGGATTACGAAGATTATCAGAAGAAGCTTGGGCAAATAGAAGCCGAGAAAATGCTCAAATCAATAGCTAAAACTTTTAAAGCCGTATTAAGGCCTTTAGATGTTGCCGGTAGAATCGGCCCCAATGTTTTAGGTGCAGTTTTAATAGAGAGCAATAAAAGGGAATGCCAGGATTTACGCGATAATTTAAAAAAAGAATTAAAAGAGCTTTGTTTTGATAAAGTTCGGCTTGCTTTCTCTATAGCAGAAAGCCCGCTAAATGGTGATACGGCTCAAGAAGTAATATCGTTTGCCGAACAGAATTACGAGGAATAATGAAATTTCGAAAAAAAATCGATAAACCGTTAGGACAAATTTTAGTCGAAAGAGGAGTGATAACTAATTCTCAACTAGAGCGTTCTTTAGAAGCGCAAAGACGCACCGGGGGCTTAATCGGCGAAATTATTATCGAATTAGGTTTTGCTAAAGAGGAAGATATTGCCCAGTGTTTATCTTTACAATTCGGCTATCCCTTTTTACCTTTAGAGAATTATGAGATATCCCAAGAAGTTAAAAGCCTGATTCCCAAGAATGTCTGTTCCCATTATTGCTTAGTGCCTATAGATAAAATTAGAAATGCCCTTACAGTAGCGATGTCTAACCCTTTGAATGTGCAGGCGATAGAAGATTTGGAAGATATGACGAAGTGTGATATCCAGATATTCGTGAGCACCCCTTCGGATATAAGAAAAAGTATAGAAAAATTCTATTAAATTTCCAATAATTTGGTACATGCCTTTTATTCCAGTAATATTAAAAAAGTCAGCCAGGGTTACTGGCTAACGGTATTATTTTATGGCGAGAGGTAGCTTCAGCGATTACTTAATAGAAAAAGAATTAATAAGTAAGCAAGACTTAGAGAAAGCTTTAGATATCTATAAGAAGAAAGGTGGCTCGCTAGTTGAATTAATAGTAAAACTAGGCTATTTGAAAGAAGCTCAACTAGCAGATGCTTTATCAACTTTTCTGTCGATCCCGCCGGTCAGGACTTTAAACTTAAATATTTCCAAAGAAATTTTGAATTTGATTCCGGAGAGAATTGCCCGGGATTATCAAGTTTTACCAATCGGAAAAATAGGCAATACTCTTACCTTAGCTATGGCTGACCCCTTAAACGTTTTAATCATCGACGATATCAAAAAGATTACTAAATGTGAAGTTAATGTCGTGGTGGCGCCATTTTCTGAAATAGGAAAATCTTTATCTTTACACTATGTACAAATGCCAACGGAATCTATAGAAGAAATTATCAAAGGTCAAGAAATCGAAGACTTAAAAATTATTAGAGAAACCAAGAAAGAAGTAGCATCGGAAGATATTGTGCATTTAGCCGAAGAAGCGCCGGTAATAAAATTCACCAACCATTTTCTTAAAAAAGCAGTGGAACTAAAATCTTCCGATATTTTAGTAGAGCCTTTGGGTAACATTAGCAGAATTCGGTTGCGCATCGACGGTTTATTAAAGGAGTTGGAGACATTCCCTAAGAAGAACCACCCCTTTATAGTATCACGGATAAAAGTAATGTGTAATTTGAATATCGCTGAGCATAGATTGCCTCAGGAAGGAAGATTCCGGGCTAAATTTTTTAATAAACCGGTAGATTTTAGAGTCTCGGTTTTACCATCTAGTTTAGGGGAAAAAGTAGCTATTAGAGTTTTAGATAAGACCGTAGCACTTACCGATTTAGATCTTTTAGGATTTGAAGAAGATACTTTAAGAAAAATAAAAGAAGACAGTTTAAAGCCCCACGGGCTAATACTTACTTGCGGTCCGACTGGTTCCGGTAAGACTACGACTTTATACTCGATAATAAAGCATATTTATAGCCCAGAAAAAAATATCGTCACAGTGGAAGATCCTATCGAATACCAGTTAAAAGGAGTTAATCAAGTAAGCATAAATCCCACTATAGATTTAACTTTCGCATCTACTTTACGCTCTATTTTACGTCAAGACCCCGATATAGTTATGATTGGTGAGATCCGCGATGCCGAAACCGCTGATATGGGCATAAGGTCGGCTTTAACCGGCCATTTAGTTTTATCAACGCTTCATACTACTACCAGCGCCGGCTCTATCACTCGCCTTATTAATATGGGTATTGAACCTTTTTTGCTTTCGTCAACCCTTTTAGGTGTGCTTACCCAGAGGTTAGTGAGAGTATTATGCCCGAAATGTAAGGAAAAAACAGAACTTTCATCTTCTTTATGCGAGAAGTATTCGCTGGATAAAAAAGCCTTAATTTATAAACCTAAGGGTTGTAATTCTTGCCAAAATAGCGGCTATAAAGGCCGGACTTTAATCTGTGAATATTTACAGGTTTCTTCCGAAATTAAAAATTTGATAAATTCTTCAGCTGCTGAGAGCGTTATCAAGAGAGAAGCCCGTCTTTTAGGCATGCGTACTCTACGGGAAGACGGTTTAGTTAAATTACAAAAAGGATTAATATCTTTGGAAGAAGTTTTACGCACTACGGCTGCAGATGAGCCTATAAAATAGTATGAGACTGAAAGAAAAGATATTTGACCACATTTTGGAGAATAAAAAATTAGATAAAAAACAGCTTTTAGGTGTTTTTGAAAGGGCAGGTAATTATAAAGAACTTCGGCAATTACTTATTGAGAATAAACTCATTGAAGAAGATGAGCTGCTTTTGATATTTTCTCGGGCGCTTAAATTTCCTTTCGTAGATTTAAAAAGATACAAGATATCCCATAAAAATCAGGAGCTACTTCCTCAAGAGGTAGCTTTCAAGTATACCGTACTGCCGATATGTAGAATCGGAAATATTCTCACTTTAGCTACTTCTAATCCTTTAGATGTTATAGTATCCGACGATATTAAAATTATTACTGGAGTAGAAAATGTAGATTGGGTGATTTCACGCCAGGAAGATATAAATAACGCCCTAGTTGCTTTATATAAAACTAGCGAGGATGTTCTTCAAGCTTTTGAAGAAGATGATTCCTTTGACGTAGAAGAAGTCGGAGAAGTAAGGGAGGATTTGGAGAATTTAATTAACGAAAGTAAACTGCCACCGATTGTACGGGCTATAGATTTAATTATTTATAACGCTTTAAAAAAGAGAGCTTCAGATATACATATCGAACCTTATGAAGATAAATTATTAGTTAAATATAGGATAGACGGAATTTTAAGCGAAGAATTTAGTTTCCCTAAGGTTAATCAACAGGCAGTTATTGCCCGCCTTAAGATAATTTCTTCTTTGGATATAACCGAGTCGCGCCTGCCGCAAGACGGCAGGTTTAAAGTAAAATTTGAGAATAGAGAAATAGACTTTCGTGTTTCTAGCTTACCGATTAACTTTGGAGAAAAATTTGTCTTAAGAGTATTAGATAAAGAAAATTTATCCTTAGGATTAGAAAAATTAGGCTTTTCCGCCGGCCCCTTAAAATTATTCGAAGAGGCTATTAAAGCTCCTTTTGGAATAATACTAGTTACTGGTCCGACCGGGAGCGGTAAGTCTACGACTTTATATTCTATTATCAATCAGATGAATAATTCCGATAAGAATATTGTTACTATAGAAGAACCGGTAGAGTATAATTTAGAAGGAATAACCCAGATCCCAGTAAATTCCGAAATCGGTTTAACCTTTTCAGTCGGATTACGTTCGGTATTAAGGCAGTCTCCGGATATTATAATGGTAGGCGAAATCCGCGATAGCGAAACCGCTGATATCGCTATCAAAGCTTCTTTAACCGGAGAGCTTATTTTATCAACCTTGCATACTAATAGCGCCGTAGGCGCAATAATGAGATTAAAAGATATGGGTATTGAGCCTTTTCTATTGGCATCTTCCTTGGTTTCTTCTACTGCCCAAAGATTAGCGAGAAGGTTATGCCCGAAGTGTAAAGAGAAATATACCATTGACGAAGAAACTATAGACAGTTTAGGCTTAAATAACGTTTTAAAATCTAAGGTGCGAGAATTTTATCGGCCTAAGGGATGTTCTTATTGCGGTCATAGTGGTTATCGGGGTAGAATAGCGATATTGGAGATTATACTATTAGATGATAAAATAAGAGAAATGATCATCGAAGAACGTTCCGAGGCTGATATCGTACAATACGCTAAGGAAACTCGCGGTTTTCAATCTCTTAGAGAGAACTCGATATTACAGTGTATTGACGGTATAACTTCATTGGAAGAAGCCATAAGGGTAACTTCAGAATAAAATGAAGACTTTTAATTACGTTGTAAAGAATAAGGAAGGACAAATTTTAAAAGGGTCAATTGAAGCTGAATCGCAGCCGGAGTTGATAGAAAGTTTCCATGCCAAGAATTATATTATTTTTTCGGTAAAAGAGGTTAAGAAAAGCCGTAAAAAAAACATAGTTCCCACAAGGATTAAATCCGATGACCTAGTAATATTTTCCCGTCAATTTACTACTTTAATCGAAAGCGGTATCCCCGTAGTGGAATGTTTAGGCATTTTAGAAGAACAGACCGAAAATATCTCTCTTAAAAGAGTTATTACTTTAGTCTTAAAGGACGTTCGAGAGGGATCTTCTCTATCCGATAGCTTATCTAAACATAAGAATGCTTTTCCGGATATTTACCTTAGTATGGTAGAAGCCGCCGAAGTTTCGGGAAATTTACCGGAAATTTTAGAAAGAGTGTCGGTATACCTAGAAAAAACCAGCGCTTTAAAAAAGAAAGTAGCTTCAGCCTTATATTACCCAGTAATTATAATCTTAATGGCTATAGCTATAACTGCTTTTTTAATGTTTAAAGTAATTCCTACTTTTAAGGAGATATTTTCGGCTTTAGGCGGACAACTTCCTTTGCCAACGAAGATTCTCATCGGCATTTCGGATATTATAAGAAGGCCGGAATCTGTCTTATCTACTATAATAATTTTTATTACTGGTAGCTTCTCGGCCAAAAAATATATTAGTAAGCCTAAGGGAAGAAGGAAATACCACCAGCTTCTTTTAAAGTTTCCGGTTATAGGAGATTTGGTGAGAAAGATGTCAATTGCTAAATTTGCGCGGACTTTTGCTACTTTGATAAGAAGCGGAGTGACAATAATAAAATGCTTAGATATTGTAGCTAAAACTTCCGGAAATCAAATCATTGAAGATGCTGTGATTAAGTCTAAGACCGCTATCCAAGAAGGGCAGCCTATTTCGGTGCCGTTAGAAGCTACAGGGGTTTTCCCGCCCATGGTTATTAAGATGATTTCTATCGGCGAAAAAAGCGGACGTTTAGAAGACATGCTTTCTAAAATTGCCCAATTTTATGAAGAACAAACCGATGCTATGGTAGCAGGGTTATCAAGCCTAATCGAGCCTTTAGTTATTGCTTTTTTGGGAGTAGTAGTAGGAGGAATAGTAGTATCCTTATTTTTACCGATTATTAAAATTACTCAATATATCGGGGGAACTCATTAAGATTGACAATACCTTTACGGTATGTTATAGTTTAATTGAGTTCTTTATATTTTATATTTTTCCGTACAAGACTCTTTTAAAAAGGAGGTGAAAGCCAGTAAAAACAGAGTCTTGTCCATTAACAATGGAGGTGCAATTTATGAAAAAAGGTTTTACTTTAGTCGAAATAATGATCGTAGTGGCAATCATATCTTTATTAGCAGCAATAGCTATTCCTAATCTTTTAAGAGCTAGAATTTCGGCTCAAGAAGCAGCCGCAGCCGCAGCCTTGCATACTATAGCTGCTGCCGAAATTCAATATCGGGCTACTAATCCTACCTATGCTACTTTAGCACAGCTTGGAGGAGCAACCCCTCCTTATATCGATGCTACTTTAGCTACCGGTACAAAACAAGGTTATACTTTTACAGTTACTCCTAATGCTGGTACTAATTTTTTTGCCGAAGCAGTAAATGCAGCTGGGCAGGCTCATTCTTTCTATATTGATGAAGCCGGTGTTTTATGCCGGTCTACCGCTATCGGAGCTGCAGCTTTAGGCGCTCATCAGGGCGGAGTATGTCCTGCTACTCATCCGGAAATGCAATAAATATTTACTTTCTTTGATTTTAATAAGGCGGTGGAAAACCCACCGCCTTTTATATTTTATTTTCTCTTAGAAACTTAAAGTGCAAAACTAAAATCGTAAAATAGAATTCTGTTGTTGAATTGATAAAAGAAGGCCAGTATAATAATATCAATAAAATGCCAATAATAAAGAAGTTGCAAAATTTTCTGTCTTCTTTGAATGTTTTTTTAATTAGCCGAAGACACCACAAAGGCTTTACCTTTGTGGAGATAATGATAGTTATAGCTATTATAATGATAGTATCTTCAATTGCTGTATCTAGTATGTTGAGAGGCAAAGTCACTTCTAATGAAGGTTTAGCCATCGTTAACCTACGTAATTTGTATACCGCTCTGCAGATTTATTATAATGACCATAACAAAATATTTCCACAGCAGCTAAGCCAATTAAGTTCTTATATCAGTCCAGCCTTAGCTACCGGCTCTAAATCCGGATATTTATTTGTGTATACCTATGTTAATGAAGATATGTTTTATATTAATGCCAATCCCAGAACACCGGGTCGTACCGGCACCAGATATTTTTATATTGATGAAACCGGAATTATAAGATCTAATTCTCAAGGAGTAGCCAGTGAAGATGACCTTCCTACAGAATAAATTTCTGAAGAATAAATTTTTGAAAAAAGATAGTAGCAGTTTCGCTGCAGTCAACCTAGGTAGTTGCTATCTTAAGGGGCTTATAGTTAAAAATGGAGAAATTAGGAATTATTTTTTGGAAAAAAATGATAATTTACCCGCTACCCTTAAAAAAGTGTGGGAAGAGAAAAGAATTCCTACTCGTTCGGTAAAGCTCTCTATTAAAAATCCTTCCTGTTTAGTGAGGTATTTTCCTTTTCCTAAGATGGATAAAAAAAGATTAAGCCAGGCTTTGACTTATGAATTAAATAAATTTATTCCTTTTTCTTTTGAAGAAGTCTACTTTGATTTTTTTATTTTAAAAGAAATTAACCCCAGCGAAGTATATATATTATTAGCTGTAGTTAAAAGAGATTTCGTCAATCAGATTTTAGAAATCTTTTCCCAAGCAAACTTAGATATAGCCAATATAACTTTAGATAGTATCTGCCTTATTAATCTTTTTCTTAATAATTATACTAAAAGTAAAGAAATAAACTCCTGTATTTTAGATATAGGCAATAGTATTTCTACTATAACAATTTTTAATAAAGAAACCCCTTTTCTTACCCGCGATGTAAAATTCAGCACTAAAGAGGTATTAGATTCGGTATCGCGCACCAAAAATTTAGATTCTTTAGCTGTCCAGGAGTGGATAAAAGATGATAAGAATAATACGGAATTAATAGAGCTAGCCCAGCACAACATTTCTAATCTTTGCCGAGAAATTAAAAGTTCACTTGACTATTTTGAGGTTAACGCTGCTGAACGTATTGATAGCTTATATCTAACCGGTGGTTTAAGTTCTACTAAAGGCCTAGAGAAGGCTTTTACTAAAGAGTTAGAAGTTAACACCGAAGTTTTAAAAGTTTTTGATGGAGATAAAGTCAAATCAAACATAGTCTTTTCGGACCAGAAATTTGTTACTTTAGAAAATTATTTTTCAGTTGCCTTTGGATTAGCGTTATAAATAAAGAACTAATAATGAGTAGAATAACAATAGATTTAAATCCCCAAAAAAAGCACCCTCTTAGCGCAGCTATGCAAAATTTAATTTCTTATACCCCTTTGTTAGGCTTATGCGTTATTTTTGGTCTGATGTTAGTCTTGTTATTGCAAATTGTTATTATAAGAAAGAGTTATCTGCGTCACTATAACACTTTGAAATGGGAAAAGTGGAAGGATAAATTCTCTCAATTGAGTGAGATAAAAAAGAATATCAGAAGTTTATCCCAGGAAAAAGATAGATTACAGAAGTTGATAATTCCTCAGCATGAAATTTCTAAAATATTGGGAGGAATTTTTTCAGCTTTACCGAAAAATATCTGGCTTGAAAAATTGAATTTTAACGAAGGCTTTATAAATTTAGAAGGCAATGTTATAAAGTGGCAGGAAGATTACTTAGTCTCTTTAAGCCACTTTATAGAAGTTTTACAGAAAGAAGACTATTTCTCTTCTAAAAAGATTAACATAAAAGAGTCGCGTAAAATTAAATTTAATGGTTTAGAAGTTTTAAATTTTATTATCGAATGCCGAAGCTAAATTTAGACAGAGAAAAATTAATATTTTTTGTTTTAATAATCTTTCTAGCTTTAGAGATTTTTGTTTTATTTCCTTGGGCTATAGATAAGATTGTACGATTAAGCAAAGAAGCAGCCGATCTTAAAACCAAGCTTATTGCTATCGAAAAAGATTGGCCAAAAAAAGATAGTTATTTAGATCAAGAAGCAAAACTGAAAGAAGAGGTCGATAAACAAAAGAGCAGTTTTATCTCTCTTCAGCAAGAAAGTAAATTATTATCATTTATCTCTCAGAACAGTAAAAACTTCGCCGTAGAGATAGAATCCATCGTTCCCAAAGAATTAAAAGATTATCTTCTAGACAAATCCGGTAAACTTAAATATTTGCCTATCGAAATAAAAATGAGAAGTAATTTTCATAATTTAGCCTTATTTTTAGATTATCTTCAAAACAGCCAGTATTTTTTTGAAGTCAAGGAGTTAAAAATTACTTATGCCGAAGGATTTAATTATGCCAATATATTGATATGCGGATTAGTAGAGTAACATTATTATTTTTGTTTTTTTTGATTATTAGTAGCGGATACATTCTATGCAAGAATTATACTTTCAACAGTTCCGACCGAGATCCCTTCTCGCCTTTAGTGAGTAAAACTGGTTTAATTTTGATACCTCAAGATATAGATTTTGTAAATCTTAAATTAGACGGTATAATATACTCTAAAGGTGAATCCCTAGCCGTAATTAACGGTGAAGTATTAAAGAAGGGAGGAAAAATCGGAGAGTATAATATTCTTTCTATTAGCGAAAAAGAGGTTGTTTTAGAGAAAGAAGGTAAAGAGTTTACCTTAAAACTGGAGGAAGAACAATGAAAAACCAAAGAGTTATTTTATCGATATTATCATTGGTTTGTTTTTATTTTATTTTAAGCCCAGCGGGTTTTGGCGAAGAGCTGAAAGTTGAAGAGCCAAAAGCTGAAGAACTAAAGGTTAGCGAAAAAATACCGGTAATAAGATTCAAAGATGCCGATATCCGGGTAGTTTTACAATCCATTGCTCAGAAGGCTACTAAAGATGGCGAAAAAGTAAATATCATTGTTGCACCTAATATAGAAGGTTTGGTAAGCGTAAATTTAGAAGATGTAGATTGGTTGACGGCATTGGAAGCAGTTTTAAGAAGTTATAATTATAGTTATGAATGGGTAGGGAAAAATATTATTTTAGTGGATGTAGTGGAAAAGATTCAAGAAAGACAGGCTCAAGAAAAGCAAAGACAAGAAATAGAGCCAGTACGGACTAAAGTATTCGGTTTAAAATATATCGATGCCAATGATGCTAAAGCCGCGGTTGAGCCTTTACTCTCTCCTTTAGGGCGAGTTTCGGTTTTAGAAGTTACCGGCCAAGCTGGTTGGGAGTTTGGTAGCGATGTTACTAAAAGGAGTAGAACGAAAGAAGCTAAAGTTTCGCGGACTAAAACTCTTATTGTTTCCGATGTCTCTAAGAAATTAGAAGAGGTAGAAGCCCTTCTTTTAAAAATTGATATCATGCCCAAGCAGGTTTTAATAAAAGCAAGAATTATGGAAGTAGCTAGAGATGCCTTAGAAGATGTCGGCCTTAGCTGGGGTACCGGCGCCACCGGTGCTACTGCCTCCACCGCTCAATATGTTTCATCTAATAAAAAAAATGGTACTGATATCGCTCAAATGGCACTTCGGGCCATAACCCCTCAAACCTCGGTCTTTGACCCTAAAGCTACTGGTTTAGATGCCACAGATTTTCAGTTTGCCTATAAAAAACTTACCGGGACTACCTTTCAAGTAATACTTAGTGCTCTGGAAGAAGATGCCAGGACTAATACTCTTTCTGCCCCTAATATTTTGACCTTAAATAACCAGGAAGCTTCAATATTAGTGGGAGAAAAGTTTCCGATAGTAAAAACTGAAGTCAGTACCGAAACTTCTCAGATAACTGGCGGCTCTTTGGATTATTATCAGGATATCGGCATACAGCTTAACGTAGTACCTCAGATTTCCGGCGAAAACGAAGATTTTATAAACATGATTATTCATCCGGCCGTTACTAGTTCTTCTACTACAGTAAAGATTGTAGACCAGGATGGAACAACTTTGGTAGAGTATCCTAAAATTACTTCTCGGGAAATTGAAACTCAAATAATGGTTAAAACCGGTGAAACTATCGCTATCGGCGGACTTTATAAAGATGTAATTAGTAAAGCCGAAATCGGCATACCGATATTAAAAGACATACCTTTGTTGGGCTGGCTTTTCAAACGCCATACCGAGGATACAGGTAAGATAGATTTAGTCATTTTTATCACCGCTGAAGTTATAAAACCCGGCGAAGTAGTACCTGTAGAAGTTACTGAGGCTAGCGCTGCTGTTATTTCTCCTGCATCTAAAGAAAAAAGCGCTAAATAACTGCCGATATGTACCTTAAATTATACGGCTTAAAACAATCGCCGTTTAATATTACTGCCGATCCTTATTTTTTCTTTGAAAGCCTTTCTCATAAAGAAGCTCTGGCTGCTCTCTTTTATGGAATTCAGGAAAAAAAAGGAATAATTTTAATTACCGGCGAAGTCGGCACCGGTAAAACTACTCTTTGCCGGACTCTATTAGCTAAGCTTTCTCCCGAAATAAAAACTTCCTTAATACTCAATCCCTATTTTAGTGAAGTGCAATTACTTATGGCGATAGTAGAAGATTTTGGTTTAACTCCCGCTAAGAAGAGTCGGTTAGATATAATAAAAAGTTTAAATTCCTTTTTAGTTGATATCAGTTTAAAAGGAGGTAACGCTGTTTTGATTATCGATGAGGCCCAGAATTTGACTAGCCGTCAGCTGGAACAAATACGCCTGCTTTCTAACCTTGAGACATCCTGCGAAAAATTATTGCAGATTGTTTTACTAGGGCAACCAGAACTGATAGAAAAGTTAAAACACCCCAATTTAAGACAAATTCGCCAGCGGATTTTTGTAAAACACGATTTGACCCCTTTAAAGGTAGAGGAGTTAAAACATTATATAGAACATCGTTTACGGAAAGCCGGCGTGGAAAATATCAATATTCTCCCGGAAAGTTATGAGCTTATTTATAACTTTTCTAAAGGCATACCTCGCCTGGTAAATGTGCTTTGCGATAGGGCTTTACTTTTAGGTTTTGTTAAAGAGAGTAAAGTTTTCGACCAAACAATTTTTAAAGCCTGTATAGAAGAGCTGGAATGATATGAGTATAATTTATGAAGCCTTAAGAAAAGTCGAAAGTAGAAAAGATTTATCCGGACTAAAAGACAGCGCTAAAAGACCGCCTTTAGCTATCGAGGAGGAGCAATCCAAAACACCTCAAGAAGCAAAAAAGTTTTTTTTACCGTTAATAACAGTCGTGATCCTTATAGGATTATTTTTTTTATCCTTAAAAGGAATAGATTTATTTTACAGCGATTCTCAGCCTAAAGCCTCGGTAAAATTTAAACCTATCGAAAAACAACAATTATCGAAAAAAGATAAAATATCTTCCGGAAGTTATTCTTTAGAAGGTATAGTCCACGACGGTAGTAATTCTCTGGCAATTATTAACGGTAAGGTTTTTAGAAATTATGACCGCATCGATGATTATTTGATTATGGATATTGATAAAAACGAAGTAGAGTTGGTTAATATCCATGATAAAACCCACCTTGACCTTTCTCTTTCCTATTAAATTTTTTAAGCTAAATAAACTTTGATACTTATGAGGCGTTTAATTGATCTTTGGATATCTTTAGAGATTATAATCTATCGGCCGTCTTTTTCAAAAATTATCTTTTTATTTAAAAAGGCCTTTGTTATTTTATAAATTACCTCTTTTTTGTTTTTCGAAGAAAATTTCTTTAAATAAGATACAGTTATTATTTTTTTATTA
>JAGOLA010000099.1 GCA_017994375.1 Candidatus Omnitrophota bacterium
ATTTTTTAAAATAGTTTGGAATGATTTTACGTTAAAATATAGCTTTTTGCCTTGAACTAAAAAAGAGTTATAACCATATATTTTTATAAAATTAAGAAAATACTGGATATTTTTTGTACCTTAGGCAGGCTCAAAGAATAAATCCATCCGCCGATTCTGATTTATATCGCGATAATTTCCTTCACCTTCAGAAAAATAAGACGGCGTAAGCTGGAAATGGTTATAGTCTCTTTCCAAATCGCCATGTTTACGGGAAAAAATATAGTAAGGCTTGTGTGAAACTAATTTAGAGCCGGAAGTATTTTTTGACTTAACGCAATAAGGAAAACCTCCTCTTAAAACATTATCTAAATAAGTATTTTTAAGATATTGATCAAAGTTTTGATAGGCTGATAAACAAAAAGTGTTATTTCTTATCGAGTTAATTACTTTGCGGTTCTCCTCTTCCTTATCATTTAAAAACTTTGCATCTAGATTTTTTATAAATTTATCGATTAAAGCTTCTTTAAAAGAAGAACTAAAAATACTATATAATACGACTTCTCGGGCAGGCGCTATATTAGTATTAAAATAAGTAAAAGCGCACGGCCTGCGCCCACAAGTGATTTGCTCCATAGGGATTTTGAAGTTTTCACTTAAAAATTTATCCGGAAATAAAAAGGAAGCGTTATCTCCGAAGATAACAGCAGGATCAGCAATCAAATAGGGAATATTACTCTTACCGTTACTTTCATAAAAAGAATAATTAAAGTTAGCACCATCAATATGCTTAGTCTGGCTGACATCCCGAGGATCTATTATTAGCCTAAAAAGAGCAAGGTTATTTTTTAATACCACCCGCATCCAAGCCTCTAAAGTACGGGACATATCCTTTAAAAAATAATTAGCTGAACCGAAAGGAACAACCCGGCTAAGGCCGTCTAATGCCTCTAAATTAATATTATGGCCCGAGTTATTCCTAAATATTACTTTTCTCACTAGGCCACCTAAATGGGTATTAGGTAGAGTAAAATATTTAACCTCGACTTCCAAGCCTAATTCAGTATTAACTTCCCTTATCTTTAGACAGGAATCACCGATTATCATTTCGTTGGCACAATGAGGTTGAGAAGGCCTGAAAGGTTCATAATAAACTTTACGGTTTATTTTTAAAAAAGTACGAAATCCCAGAAGGGAAACTAAAGAGTAGGCTTTATCGGCCGGCAGAAACTCTAAAAGAGAGTGGTCCTTATCTTTTATGCCGAAACTTATTATTCCTTGGCCACGGTTAACATAGAAAACCCATAAAGGAGTGCCCCATTCCCCGGAGATACCAGCTAAAAAATTAGAAAAGGGGTGAAGCTCGTTATAATTTTTTATGATAAAACTGCCGTCTTTACAAATTAAATAGTTTTTGGACATATCTTAATTATATATCTCTAATATTTTGTTAAGATTTGCTACTACCTTTTTGTTTCTATAGGGCTTAACTTCCCTTAAATTGCTGGAACCACCGCGAATAAAGACCGCATCTACTCCGGCTCGCCTGGCAGTTTCTAAATCAATAGTCATATCGCCAATGTAAACTGCCTCTTCTTTTTGAAGATTAAAACGCTTCAAAATAATATTCAATATTTTAGGGTTTGGCTTAAGAGATTTTAACTGATCAGCGCAATATATGCTATTAAAATATTTTTTAATCTTTAATTTGTTAAGTAAAATAAGCGTATAATAGCGTGGTCGATTCGAAGCTATAGAAAGAATTTTATTTCTTTGCCGTAAGGCAGATAGTAATAATTTAGCGTAAGGTTTTAACTTAGAATATTTCAACAACGATTTTTTGTGGTGATTGCGGTAAATAGTTAAAGCTTCTTTTCTGTCTACGGGGTTAAAAAAAGCGGCTATAAAAAGCTTATCGCCTTTACCGACTTTTTTCTTAACTTCTGCTAAAGAAACCATAGGATAATTTAATTTTTTGCGAGTAAAATTAAGGCTTTTTTCTATAGCCTGGTAAGCATCAACCAAAGTTCCGTCAACATCGAATATAAAAAGCTTTTTTTTAAATCCGTTGTTACTCATAATTACGAACTCGCTAGGGATTAAGTAATCCCCCTGATACTACTAATTTAATAGCTTCATCTACGCCAATATTTAGAAATATGATATCTTTTTCTTCGACTATTACTACAAATCCGCTCAAGGGAGAAGGCGTAGAAGGAATGTATATATTATACAATTTCTTCTTGAGCTTATCTTCAAAAATTTTGGAACTCTCGTTAGTAATAAAACCCAAAGAGTATAGACCTTGACGCGGATACTCTATCAAAACAGCACTACGAAAATTTTTCTGCGGCGGGAAAAAAAGAAAATCTACTATTCTTTTAATCGGAAAATAAATCTTATTCACCAACGGTATACGAAAAAATATCTTTTCCAGCCATCTAAAAAGCTTCATTCGGGAAAGATGAATAAGCGAACCTAAAAGAAAGACAATCAGAAGAGCTATCGCTATACCTAAACCAGGAATTTGGTAACCGAGGTATTGTTGTAGAAATTTATTGATAATCCTACCTAAAATTCCATCGGCAAAACGAAATAAACCGTAGATAACATAAACGGTAATTACTAAAGGTATAAGCGCTGCTAAGCCAGTAATAAATATTCTTTTTATCATTTTATTCCTTCAAAATAGGTGTAATTTTACCACAGAAATCAAAAAAGGGAAGGTAAAAAATCAAAAAAACTTAATCAAAAAAAGGACAGGTTAAATAAAACCTGTCCTTTTTATAACCTTATCCCAAATTATTATTATTCCTTGGCTATTGCAATAGTAATTGCTCCGGCCATCACTAAGAATAAACCAATACAACCCTTGATGACCATAAGCAAAGAGCTAAACCAAGCCAATACTGCCCATAAACCTAAAATAATAAGTGCTACCCCTAAAACTATTTTGCTACCAGATTTCATCATCGAACCTGTGCAACATTTCTTATCTTCCTGTTCTGCCATTAGCCACCTCCTTAAAAATAATCAAAACCTATAAGTTTTGTTAAAATAATAATAAATTTTTTATTCTTTGTCAAGAGAGGCTTTTAAAATTTCCCTAAACATATAAAAATCTCTAATTACAGAAAAGCAAAACTAAAGTTTATTGAGATTTTTAAGGTATTCACTTATCTTTTTTAAAATTTTATCCCGCCAGTCGTTATAACCTAAATTTAAAAAGAAGGCTTTTTGGACTATTACCTCTACTTTGGTGAAATCTTCTTCAAGATATATTATATATACACCGACTTTTTCTCCCAAGCCTAACATCGGCAACAGTTCCCTGGAGCGGGCATAAATCCGGCCACTACTGCTATTTTGATAATATATGATAAAACCTAGTTCTCTTAAAACTCCTTGGGCAGCATCAAATACTAGAAAACGTTTCTCTCTAAATACCGACGCTTTTTTCTTTTGAGGATGTTTAGCACGAATGGTATCTAAAGTATTTACACTAGCGCATCCTCCTAAAGCTATCACAAAAACACTTATTAATAATAACCTTTTAATACTCATAATATTGGTTGGGGTATCTACTCTTCAAAACTAGACAAATATTCCCAGTGTATTAATCGGCCCTCTTTATCAAAATGAACATAAACTTTTTCGGAATCAAAATATTTCGTAGGATGACGGTAAAGCATAATTTCTTGCTCCAAAGAATCCGAATTTTTCTTACTTAACACCGGCTCGCCATACCGTCGAAGAAATTTAGCTTTGAGCATTCCTTTTATCAGACGCTCTTTCTTCACATCCCTTACTAAAATTAAAAAACGTTTCTTTTGTTTTGTAAGGTAAGAATTTATCTCTTTTTGACTGCGGCCGATTTCTTTTAAGGTATCTAATTCCGGAGTAAAAAGAATACAGCCTTGCAGAAAAAATACGCTCCAGCAAATTATTACTAGCCTACAAAGCATTAGGATAACTCTATTATTATTTTTTCGCCTAATTGTACTGACTTTAAATCGGCTCGGCTGGCTTTAGTTTGTCCAATTATTACTACTGGGCTAGCCGGAACTGGCTCTTCAGTAGTACTAGCTGGTGTAGGACCAAAAAATATACAAAGACATTTACCCTGCGGCCAATAAGCTATATCGCCGGATTTAACAGACATAGTAGCGCCTTCAGCCGAGGCTTTAAAACCGATATCAAAATAAATTTCTTCACCCCAAGTAGAAACTGTAGATTCTAAAGGTAACTTTTGAATTATCTCTTTAGCAGCTTGAGAATTATTAAAGTTAGCTAAAAAACTAAAATTTTCTGTTTTAAATATAATTTTCATAATAATCTTCTTTAAAAAATTATACCAAAATTATCTAAAAATAGAATATCTTTTCTGGTTTTAAATAAAAGGAGGGAAATTAAGGCTCTCTATAGGTA
>JAGOLA010000100.1 GCA_017994375.1 Candidatus Omnitrophota bacterium
TTTTAAGACTTTACTTTCTAATTTTTGCCATAATAATTGTAAATATTGCCCTTTACGTCAAGGCCGGGATATAAAACGTTTAAGTTTAGCTCCTTATGAATTAGCAAAGGCTTTTTTAGAATATTTTCGGCAGGGTAAAGTAAGCGGCTTATTTTTAAGTAGCGGGGCATTTGAGAAGCCGGATGAGGTAATGAACCGTATTAATCAATCGGCAGAAATTATCCGCCGTAGCGGTTTTCGCGGCTACGTCCATTTAAAGATCATCCCCGGAGCTTCTTTGGCTGCAATACGTCACAGTCTTTCTTTAGCTACTACAGTTTCTTTAAATATTGAATTTCCCGGCGAAGAATATTTTAAGTTATTAGCACCGGATAAAAATTATCATAAAGATATCTTTGAAACTATCGCTTATATTAGCAGGTTACGCTTAGAGCTTGAGCCAGCAAAAAGGCCGCATCAAACTACTCAATTTGTTATTGGCGCCGGACAAGAAACCGATCAACGAATAATTGATAGCGCTTCTTTGCTTTATAATCATTATAAGTTAAACCGGGTTTATTTTAGTGCTTATCAACGCGGGTATGGTGATGGCAGTATTTCCGGAGAGCATTCTAGAGCTACTAACGCCGAATTGCTTACTCGTGAGCACCGTCTTTACCAAGTTGATTGGCTTTTACGTAAATATGGTTTTAAGGCTGATGAGATTCCTCTAGAGGCTGATGGCAATCTTTCGTTGATTTACGACCCTAAAGAAATTTGGGCTCGGCAGCATCTTGATTTTTTTCCGGTTAACGTTAATAAAGCCGATCGTTTAGATTTGCTGCGGGTCCCGGGTTTAGGTGCAGTAAGCGTTGAACGTATTCTTTCGCTACGTCGTCAAAGAAAAATACAATCTCTTGACATTTTAGGTCCAGCTGGTAAGAGATTAAAGAAAGCCTTAAATTATATTTGTTTTTAAAAGTTTATCGAGATATCTTATAAATAGTATAAACCCAATAAAAATAATATGTCCCAAGAAATAACCCCAGGGGTAAAGATTCTTTTAGGCGATCCCCGCAAGGCAGTATTAAAACTGTCTTTTCCTATGATGATAGGGATGCTTTCTTCTGCTCTTTATAATATAGTCGACGGCATCTGGGTAGCTGGTTTAGGCCATGAGGCTTTATCGGCCATAGGATTATTTTTTCCTTTATTTATGATAGTTATTTCTTTATCCAGCGGGATTGGCATCGGAGGAAGTTCAGCTGTATCCAGAAGCATTGGAGAAAAAAATCAAGAAAAAGCTTCTTTGGTAGCAATGCACACTATAGTAATCGGTATTCTTTTAGGAAGTTTGCTTACTTTACTTTTAATTTTCTATCTTAAAGATATATTTAATATTACCGGAGTTAGAGGAGAAACAGCTAAGTTAGCCCTTAGCTATGGTAAATTAATAGCTTTAAGTTCTATTTTTTTAGCATTTTCTCATATCGGCAGCGGTATTTTAAGGGGGGAAGGCGATACTAATAGAGCAATGTACGCACTGGTATTGGGTGCAGGATTAAATATCATTCTAGATCCTTTATTTATTTATTACTTTCGTTTAGGCATAGAAGGCGCAGCCTTAGCAACTTTACTTTCCATATTTATAAGCTCGATGTTAATAGCTTATTGGCTTTTTTTTCCAAATAACACCTATGTAAAGATTAAATTTAAACATTTTAGTTTTAAGAAAAAAATTTTAGGAGAAATTTTAGGTGTAGGCCTTCCGGCTTGTTTTGCCCAGTTGTCTATGGCTACAGCCATGTTTATTCTAAATATTATCGTTGTTAAAACTGGAGGAGACCAAGGAATCGCGGTATTTACCAGCGCTTGGCGTATTATTATGTTGGGAACAGTGCCGCTTTTAGGAGTAGCCATCGGAGTTACTGCTGTTTGCGGCGCTGCTTACGGAGCTAAAGATATAATTAAGCTTAGAGAAGGTTTTTTATATGCTATTAAAGCCGGTTTTATCTTTGAGGCTATTACTGCCTCTTTAGTTATTATCTTTGCTCCTAAAATAGCTTTGATTTTTACTTATTCCCAAAAAAGCTATGCTATATATCAAGATTTAGTCCAAGCCTTGCGTTTGCTGATTTTATTTTTGCCGGCTACACCCTTAGGGTTCTTAACTTCAGCTATGTTTCAGGGAATCAATAAAGGGATAAATTCTCTTATCGTTACTATTTTAAGAACTATTATTATGCAAGTTCTCTTTAGTTATTTTTTAGGCGTAGTTTTGAAATGGGGATTAATAGGAGTATGGCTAGGAATAGTTATGGGTAATCTTATAGCTACAGTTATTACTTTTAATTGGGGAAGACTGGTTATCAGGAATATAAAATTTTAAAGTGGAGCTGATGATAAAATAAATATAATTTCAATAAATAATTTTTATGGTATAATACTACAAAATATTTTCAAAATATTCCTTAAACCCTCTAGGTAACCGTAATATTTAATATTACTTTCTTCTTAAAATAATAGGTAAAGGTATTCGATGCAGAAAGGGATATCGATAATCTCGCCGGAAATAAAAGAAGTCTTAAGCTTACCCGATAAAAATCAAAGACTACGGGAAATGTTTAAAGATTTTCACCCCCGAGATATCTTTGTGCTTTGTGAAAACTTAGAACCCCAAGAAAATGCCCAAATAGTTATTGCTTTAGGAAGGCCGTTAGGAATCGAATTCTTCCAAGAGTTTAGAATAAGCCAGAAGCGTCCTATCTTTCGTCATTTTTCTAAAGAATGGATGGCTGATGTTTTAGAAGAAATGGCGCCGGATGAGCGGGCAGATTTTGTAAAAGCCCTCCCTAAAGAAAGAGCAGAAGAAATATTGCCGCTGGTTGCCCAGGCTGAACGTAACGACATAAAAAAACTTATCGAGTATAAAGAAGGAACAGCTGGTTCAGTACTTACTACCGAATATGCTTCTTTATCGCCGGAAACAACTGTTAAAGAAGCGTTAGAAAAGTTGAAATTACAAGCTTTTAACAGAGAAACTATTTACTACGTTTATGTTATTGACAAAGATAGAAAGCTATTAGGATTTGTTTCTTTAAAAGATATACTTATAGCTGATTCACACAAACTAATAAAAGACATAATGTATGAAAATGTCATAAGTTCTCATGTTGATGATCATAGAGAGGCAGTAGCAAAAAAGTTAGCTAACTATGACTTAATAGCTATCCCGATAGTCGATAACGAAGATAAATTAGTCGGAATAGTAACTCACGATGACGTCGCCGATATTATTATTCAAGAAGATACCGAGGATATTTATAAGTACGGTGCTGTCAGTGAGTACACAGATTACATGAGTTCCAAAGCTCCTACTTTAGCAAAACACCGCATTTTTTGGCTTTTAGTTTTAGTTATTATGGGATTTTTTTCGGGAATGGTTATAGAAAAATATTCTTTTCAACTTCAGACAGTAGTAGCTTTGGCGTTTTTTATTCCCTTGCTTTGCGGCTCGGGAGGAAATGCCGGCACACAGTCTTCGACGGTTATCATCCGTGGCCTTGCTACCGGTGAAGTCAAAATAAAAGATGTCCTTAAAGTTTTTAGAAAAGAGATATTTACCGGTTTATTAGTCGGAATAGCCATGGGCTTATTAGCTGCTGTGAGAGCAATAATTATGAATAAAGATTTGCTATTAGCGTTAACCGTAGGCCTAACCATGATAATGACGGTAATTATAGCCACTACTTTGGGAGCAATGTTACCGCTTTTATTTAAAAAGATGAAACTCGATCCAGCTTTGATGTCCGGGCCTTTTATCTCGAGCATGGTAGATATTATTACTTTATTTGTTTATTTTCAGATAGCGGTATTACTTTTTAGGTAAACATTAGGTATAATATAGCGGACTAAAATATATGAGTATTATTTTAGTAATTTTAACCCTTATTTGCGGCGGATATATTGGTTGGGCTATTGGAGCCAACGATGCCGCTAACTGTGTCGGCGCTGATATCGGCTCCGGTAAAATGACTTATAAACAAGGGATAATAGTTACTTGTTTATTTAGTTTTTTAGGAGCAATATTTTTAGGTTCAAAAGTAATAAAGACAATCGGTAAAGGCATAGTTCCTTTGGATACCTTAGATCCTAATGTTAGTTTGATAATTGCTTTAGCTGCTTGTTTTGGCGCCAGTACTTGGGTGATTATCTCTACCATACGAGGTTTACCGGTTTCAACCAGCCACTCTATAGTAGGTACAGTATCCGGAGCCGGATAAGCTTTTAGTACTCTCGTAGTTTGGAAAAAATTATTGGATTTTTTTATCTGTTGGCTTTTTACGCCAATTGGTGCTGGTCTCA
>JAGOLA010000101.1 GCA_017994375.1 Candidatus Omnitrophota bacterium
GTGTGGGGTACCTATAACTATTCGCTGTATTATTGGTAAAGGCTGGGGCCAGGGAGCGCAACACTCCCAGAGCTTGCAAGCACTTTTTGCTCATATACCTGGCCTAAAAGTAGTTATGCCCAGCACTCCTTATGATGCAAAAGGGTTGCTTATTGCCAGCATCGAAGATAAAAATCCGGTAATTTTTATCGAGCATCGGAGGCTTTACGATTATAGAGAAAGTGTTCCTCAAGGTATTTACAGAATTCCTCTTGGTAAGGGTAGGATTATTAAAGTCGGAAAAGATGTTACTATAGTAGCTTCATCCCTAATGGTCCAAGAAGCAATTAAATCAGCAGCGATACTAAAAAAGGATTATAAAATAGATGCTGAAATACTCGATTTACGTTGCTTAAAGCCTTTAGATAAGAAACTTATACTAAATTCAGTACGAAAGACTAAAAGATTAATTGTAGCTGATAATGGGTGGAAAGAATACGGAGTAAGCGCTGAAATTTCTGCTTTAGTTGCTGAATTTTGTTACCCTAGTTTAAAGGCTCCTATCAAACGTATTGCTTTACCTACTGCTGCTACTCCGACAAGCGTTTATTTAGAGAATCTTTATTATCCTAATGTTGCCAATATAGTCAAAGTAACTAGAGATTTAATCAATGGTAGGAACACTCCTTTAAAACCTATCAGAACTTATCGTGATGATAGCCAATTCAAAGGGCCTTTTTAAAGCGATGAATTAGGATGCAAAATATTAAAATAGCAGTTGTTATCCCTACCTATAATGAGGTCAACAATATTGCTATTATTATCGAAAAAATTTTTTCCCTCGGCGATAATTTTTTTATTTTAGTAGTAGACGATAATTCCCCCGATGGTACTTCAAAAGTAGTTAAAGACCTGCAAGGTAAATATCCCGCTTTAGATTTAATCACCCGCAAGGAAAGGCTAGGATTAGGCAACGCCTACAAAGATGGTTTTAGGTATATTCTAGAGAAAAATTATAATGTCATAGTACAGATAGATGCCGATTTATCTCATCCCTATTCTTGTATTATGCCCATGATAAGCTTGCTTGATAAATATGATTTGGTAATAGGCAGCAGGTACGTTAAAGGAGGCAATATATATAATTGGCCGCTAAGCAGAATTATATTAAGCCGGTTAGGCAATATTTTTGCTAAATTGATGCTTGGTTTGCCAGCAAGAGATTTAACTAGCGGTTTTAAATGTATAAAAGGAAGTGTCTTAGAAAAAATAGATTGTGAAGCCATGTCTTCTCAAGGGTATTTCTTTCAGATAGAGCTTATTCTTAGGTCTTTTTTAAAAGGCTTAAAGATTGTTGAATACCCGATTACATTTCAAGGCCGTAGTAAAGGTAAATCCAAGTTGTCTTTATATATATTTTTTGAATCTTTTTTAAAAGTGACGATTTTTGGAGTAAAAAGAATCTTTAAAAAATGCTGTTATCAATAATTATACCTTCTACCGGCGGCTATAATAATTTAAAAATAGCTTTAGATACTATTTATACTCAAAAAAATTTTAGTAACTATGAAGTAATCGTCATCATTAACGGGTTTTTAAATGACCCCGGTTTCTTAACTCGTAAATACCCTAATATCAGTTTAATACTGAATCAGAATAATAAAGGTTCTTCTTTTGCGCGCAACCAAGGATTAGCTTTAGCAAAAGGAGAATATATTATGTTTATGGATTGCGATGTTGAACTTCAAAAAGATTTTTTATTCAATTTGCAGTCGGTATTTAATAATATTTCTTCTAATGTAGCAGGAATAGCCCCTAAAATAATCGACAAGAAAAGCCGAAAAATATTTTCTTGCGGACTTTTGATAAGTACTATCTATCGCGTTTATGATATCGGTAAAGGAGAGCCTCCCGAGGAGTATTCGCAAGTATTAAAGATAGATGGGCCAAATAGCTGCTGTGCTGTGTTCAAAAGAGAATATCTCGATAAGATAAAGAAAAAAGATTATTTTGATAACGACTTTTTTTTCTTGTTCGAAGATGCCGATTTAGCTCTGCGTTTAAAAAAGAAGGGCTATAATTGTTTATTTACGCCTCAATTAGTATGTTTTCACCAAGGAAATAGTTCTGGTATTTCTCAAGAAGAGAGAAGGTATCTTTGCTTTCGTAACCGGCTTTTTATGATTTTAAATAATAATTCTTATAAAGAAATAGCTTATATTTTAACCAAAAGTTTTTTTTATGATTTATTTAGAACATTGCATTTATTTTTGACCAACAGGTACGCTTTAAAGATTTTCTCTGATTTACCTAGTAAATACCGAAATGAAAAACGTCGCCATAATTAACAGCGGCTCTTTTGTTTATGGTGCCGAAAGAGGGTTAATAAACCTCATAAGAGCATTGAGTAACCGTTTTAATATTACAGTCTTTTTGCCTCATAAAGGTTATTTGACAGATAAATTAAAGAGTGATTTTCCGGCTGTAAAGATAAAAATTTTTCCCTTTCCGGTTTTAATGCTTTCCTATTCGCCTTTATATTATTTTTACTTTTTTATAAGTTCGGCCTTAAGCATAATTTATTTAATTTTCTATGTTATCCGTAACAGAGTCGATATTATCTGCAGTAATAGCCTTTTATTAATTTTCCCCGGCCTGGTGGCAAAACTTACTAAAAGAAGACATATTTGGCATATTAGAGAGTTCTTCTTCTTAAGATTAATAAATAAAATATTGGGTATGTTAGCCAGAGAATTATCGGATACGATTGTCTGCCAGTCAAAGTCAATAAGAGAAAAGCTTAATCTTTTTGGTAAAGCAAAAGTTGTTTACGAACCGTTATATCCCGATGATTATAAAATTTATGATTCTGTTCTTTTGAAGAAAGAATTTCAACTGCCTTTAGATTCAAAAATTATAACGTTTGTATCCAGGATACACCCTTTAAAAGGGCAGTATGAGTTTTTAAGAGAGCTTAAGCCGGTATTAAAGAAATCTGGCAAGTTGTTTTTATTAATTGCCGGTGATATATCACCGCCTACTTTTAGGAATCGTTGGTATAAAAGGAAAATATTTCGTTTTATAAATAAGAATAATTTAAAAAACGTAAGACTGTTAGGATTTAGAAAAGACATCGATAAAATCTTTTCTTTAAGCGATATTTGTGTTTTTCCTTTTTTAAGAGAGGAACCGTTTGGCATAGCTGTGACTGAGTCGCTCGCTTTCGGTAAGACTACTTTTTTCAATCAAAAAGGAGGGCTCAAAGAAATTTTTGATATATTCAAAGCCGGCGATGAATACGATATCGATAAGTTAAAAGAAAAGTTATCTCAAATAAATTCGCAAACCATAGAAATAAAACGATTCTACATCCCCCGGGATTTATCTTTCCGTAACTACGAAAATGAAATAGCTCACTTATACTTTTAATGAAGAAAAAAATACTTTTTATCATTACCTATCTAGAATTAGGAGGAGCTCAAAAACAACTTCTTTATATTCTGAAAAGTTTAGACCGCAATAAATATTCTTTATATTTATACGCCGGTAACGAAGGCTACCTTAAAGAAGATTTTTTAAATATTCCTGACGTTACAGTTAAGCTTGATTCTTCTTTAAAGAGAAAGATTAATCCCTTTTTAGACTTACCGGCTTTTTTAAAGCTCTTCTTTTTCTTAAGAAGAAATTCGTTCGATATCGTGCATACCCATTCGCCTAAAGCTTCGATATTGGGAAGATGGGCTGCTTTCTTTAGCGGCTTAAGAAATATAGTTTATACGGTGCACGGTTGGCCTTTCCATGATTTTATGCACCCTTTAGCTTATTATTTTTACCTTTTTCTAGAAAAAATTACGGCTAAGATTACTAAAAAAATAATAGTGCCTTCTCAAGCTGATTTAAAGATTGGTTTAGAGAAAAAAATTGCTTCCTTGGAAAAGTTAACTCTTATACATTACGGAGTAGAAATAGAGGTTTTTGATAAAATATACCAAGAAAGAAAAAAGGTTGATAAAAGAGCCGATCTTATTTTTACTATTTCTTCCTTAAAAAAACAAAAAGGTATTTTCTATTTTTTAACAATAGCAAAAATGCTATTACTGGAAAATCCTCGGCTGAATTTTACGATAGCCGGTGACGGTCCTTTACGAAGAAAAGTCAAAGAAAAGATAAATAATCTTAAGTTAAAAGATAAGGTACAATTAGTTGGATGGAGTAGAGATATCGCTTATTTTCTTAAACGGGCTGATATCTTTATTCTTACTTCTTTATGGGAAGGTTTGCCAGTATCTTTGATTGAAGCTGTAATAGCAGGAGTGCCAGTAATAG
>JAGOLA010000015.1 GCA_017994375.1 Candidatus Omnitrophota bacterium
CCTTTATTTACCTATTAATATGATTTTTTCGGTTTTTTCCAATATAATTTCGCGAAGTTATGAATATGAAGCTGATTCTTTCGCTATTAAAACTTACCAAAATCCCGAAGCTTTTTTATTAGCATTAAAAAAGCTTTCCGTAGACAATCTATCTAATTTAACGCCACATCCTTTGAAAGTATTTCTTTACTATAGCCATCCGCCAGTTTTAAAGCGCCTTGAGGTTATAAAGAACAGCCTTGCTTAGGTTTTATTAAAAAAGCAATAAAATATTAAATTATAAGTTAATATTTTATTGACATATAATTTTTATAGGAGTAAAATTAACCAAAAAGGAGGTGTTGATATGTTTCATATAATAAAGTCCCTACATTTACTTACTTTAAGCTTTTTTATCCTTTTTGCTGCCACTAAAACCGACTCTGATAGACTAAAGCAATTTGCTAGAATATTGGCTATAACCATTATTATTGTCGCAACCGCGCTAATCTTATTTTCTATTTATCTTAACTTAATATATATATGGGGAATATAGCCACTATTTCTTTATTTAAAATTTAGACATAATACGTAATAAATAATTTAATTTTAGAGTAATTTTATGAAAAAAATAGCTCTATTACTTTTTATTTGGTTTTTTATAGGCCTTGCAGAATTATATGCTCATGCACCTACGGATATGAAGCTTTATTATGATTCAGAAACAAGAATATTGACGGTTAAGATAGAGCATAACGTAATAGATCCTAGGACGCATTTTATTAAAAGAGTAGTTGTTAAAATTAACGGAAAAGCCATCTATACCCATAATATTAAAAGACAAGATGATAAATATAAGCAAATTCTTGAATATCCGATATTAAATGTTAAAAATAGTGATGAAATCTTGGTGGAGGCATATTGCAATCAAGGTGGAAAAATCCAAGAGGATATGGTAGTCACTATTATCAAAAACCTTCCTTTTTCAAAGTAATTCCATAGACAATTTATTTCTTGAATATTATTACGACTTTCAAAAAAAGGTTTATTTTTAGGGGAATTTTGGTGTTTTTTTGTGGTTTTTTGTATACTTGAAAATTTAATAAAAGCTGGTATAATAAAAATCGTAATAAAGGGTATTAATAAACATAAAAGCAGGAGAAAAATATGCCGAAAAAAGGTCGTCCTAAAAAACCGGTAAAGTATACTAAGACCATAAATGTTCGTTTAACCCATAGCCAATGGGTAGAGGTCTTAAGCTGGGCTAAAAGGGCTAATTTAGAGCCTTCTGTATATATCCGGAAAGTACTTTTAGACTTCTTAAATATTGAGCATCAGATAAGCATTCCCAAGAAATAATCTCGCCTAATAATAACTTATTCTTTTCGCATATCAAATAGATATTCTGGGGAAAATATAAGTGGGTATTAAACTCTTAAAAACCCCTTAAAAACTCTAAAAACTCAAAATATAGTATACTTCCGATAATATATCTTATGTTAACTTTTATAAATGATAGAAATAGGCAAAAGCTAAAGCCCAGCTTACTTTTCTTGATATATTAAGAAAACCTGTGAATAGCGGCGGAGTAATTTACTTTTGTTTATATAACCTATAACTACTTTCCTGATGTTTATATAACACATAACCACTTTCCCGGCTTTAAAGGCTATTTTAAAGCATATAGTAAAGAGTCTAAAAAAAGGGCTTATAGATGGCTACAGAGGGTTTCAAGGGTCATGATAAGAGGATTATCTATATATGAGATTTGGAGGGGTTTTAACAGCCTTTTAGAAGGGGTTTATTCCTCTACTCTAAGTCTGTAAAGAGAAGCCTTAAAAGAGGCTATTATAGGGCTTCTAATTTTATATATTTTGCTATTTTTGCGTATAATATATCCGGTTCGATAGGTTTTCCTATGTAGTCGTTAGCCCCGCATTCTTGGGCTTTATTCATTATTTCTTCAATACTTGCAGTTATTAAGATAATTGGTATATTTTTGAGCAAGTCATTTTCTCTGATTATTTTAGATATATCTGAAGCTTTCATATCCGGCAGCCTATAATCAAGAAATATTAAGTTCGGAATATTGGTTTTAGTAATTTCAATGGCTTCCTTGCCGTTTGTGGCAGTCAAAACTTCATATCCCTTGGCTTCAATCCTATATACCAGCATTTTCATAACATCTATTTCATCATCAATAATTAAGATTCTTTTTGCCACTTTTATCTCCTTTATCAAACTATAGGTAAAAAGAAATGAAAAGTTGAGCCTTTACCAATTTCTGACTCTACCCATATTTTGCCGTTATGCTTTATGATAATTTCTTTAGAAATTGCTAAGCCTAATCCTGACCCCCCTTCTTTTCGTTTTCCAGGGATATCGAGCTGCTGAAAGCTTTGAAATAATTTTGGTAAGTCCTCTTGTTTTATTCCCGGACCGGTGTCAATAACCATAAGATGAAGGTTATTTTCCTCTCTTATGGCTTTAATTTGCACGCTACCTTTGTCGGTAAATTTAATGGCATTGCTTAATAAATTAATAATTACTTGTAAAATCTTATCCCGGTCAAATTGCATTTCAGGAATATTCGAAGCTATATCAACTGTTAAATTGACATCTTTACCTTTTATCGCAAGAACCATTGTTTTGTAAGCTTCGTCAATGACTTCTTTTATATTATTTTTTTCAAAATTAAAAATCATTTTACCGGATTCTAGTTTCTGAAAATCAAGTACATTATTTATTAAGCGATTTAACCTATCGGCGTTATTTTTAACAGTATTAAGTAGGTCCCTTTGTTTTTCGTTAATTTCGCCGACAATTCCATCTAAAATTATGCTTGCCCCTTCTTTAATCGGCCCTAAAGGGGTTCTTAGCTCATGCGATACCATTGAGGTAAATTGTGACTTCATTTGAGCAATTTCTTTTAATTTTTTTTCAGTTTTTTTAATTTCGGTAATATCTTTAGCAATGTGCACATTTCCTATCAAATTATATTTATCGTCAAAAATAGGAGATGTAGTAACCAATAAAGGTATCCCGATATTGGAATGGTCCATCACTTCTTCAGTATGAGGCATTTTATCGGATTTTGTTTTTTCGAAGGGACAATTCGGCCAAGGTCTCCCTAGTTTATGTATGAGTTCATAGCATTTTTTGCCAATGATATCTTTAGGCTTTAAACCCAATAATTCGCAAAAGCTTTTATTTGCTTTTAGAATAGTATTGTCTATATCTTGAATAAATATAAAATCACTTATTGAGTCAAATGTTCTTTGCCATTCTTGAGAAGCTTTTATGATTTCCCTTTCATAATTCTTAAGGTCTGTTATATCATCAAAGCTTTCTATACCACCGATGATATTATTACTTTCGTCTTTTATAAAATCGACGTTTTTTAGAATGATACGTATTTGTCCATCTTTTCTTTTTATCGTGCACTCTTTACTTACCAAAGGTTTTATGATTTCTTCTGACAAGAATCCGCATACCTGCGAACATGGTTCTAGGGCGAATAATGAGCAATCTTTTCCTATAACTTCTTTGGCAGAATAACCGGTTATTATTTCTGCCCGATTGTTCCAACTTGTTATAATACGATTTTTATCAACTGTAAAAATTGCACTTGGAGTAGTTTTTAAAATTATATCTATAATATTTTTTTCGCTTTCCAACTTCTTTTCCGCAGAGATACGTTTAGCAATTTCTTTATTTAAATCGCTTATAGAAGCCGTAGATTCTTTTAATTTCTTAACCATTATATTGAAAGAATCGGCAAATTGTTCAATTTCATCATTAGTTTTTATTTCTACTGTATAGTCAAGGTTTCCTTTTGCTACGATATCGGTGGCTTCGTGAAGTTTAGTTATCGGTACTATAAATATTTTTGAAAAAAAGTTACTTAATAAAATCATTATAATTAGCAAGATAAAAGAAACAGTAATAAGTTGTATTATTAAGTTATTTAGAGGAGAAAAAACTTCTTCAACGTCTTGGATTACACTAACTTTCCATTCAGCGTCTTTATTAAGAAAAAATGATTTATTTATAGCAGAATAGGTGATAAATACTTTATTATTTTTATTCATTATGGGGTTGTGTAAGATACCTGACCCTTTTTCTTTCTTAAATATTTTTAGCCACTCCCCTTTTATTGTTTGGTTAATTGTTCCTACCCCTATGCGCGATATGATATCTCCTTTTTCATTTATTAAAATAGCATAACCGGTTTTACCGATTGAGAAGTTTGTAATAGTAAAAAATAGACGGTTGACGTCTAAAACTGCCTTAGCTATACCGATAATCTTACCAGAGTTATTTTTTACAGGAATCACTAAAGGAAGAGCTAAGGTATTACTAGATTCATCATACTCAATATTGCTGATAAAAGTTTTACCTTTGCTTTTATTAAAACCTTGTACCCACCAACTTTCATCAGCCTGATAAAAATCAGTAGTTTTATCGGAAGACATAACTAAACCGCCAAATCTATCGGTAATGATAATTTCAGCTATGCCTCTATCTTTTTCGACCACTTCTCTTATTCGCTTGTTAGGTAAAGTATCTAAATACTCATTGATAATCAATAAATTATCTTGGTTAGGATTATTCCAAATTTCATCCATTTTGGTGAAATAATTCCTAATGCTGTCAGGATCCATTTCTTCGTATTTTAGGTTATTTTTCTCTAATTCATTTATACGTGAAGGAAGTGAAACGTATAGATTTAGGTCTGCCACCTCTTCTTCTATAATTCTATCAATAGTTAGGCTTAATGTTTCGGCTATTTTTAAGTGGTTTTCAACGATAGTATTATGCAATAACTTGAACCCGGAATAATACCCTATACCAATACCTGTTGTTAAAATTATGAACATTGACGAAATTATTATTAGTCTAATTTTACGTCTAATGCCAATCTTATGTTTTAATTGCTTTTTCATTAATAATAGCTAAAAGTGTTTGAAAGCAAAATAGGATAGGGCTGTAGCATAACCGAAGAGTATATAGGAACAAATAAGCAAGGTTATAGTTATGCCATTGAACATATGGCCTAAGATATTATGGCGGTGAGAAAATAAACCTTGGGCAAGATAGTTGGTACCGCCGGCTATCGAGGGAGCTAGCGTACCTACGGCAAATAATAGTATAGAATTAGAAAGAGTCCGCATATAATTTTGGGCAAACATTCTAGCATAAGGAGAATTAATAAGTTGGCCGATAAAAAATAAAAGCGCTACCGCCCCTATTCCGTTTATTATTAAAGCTATCGATATGGCTGATTCGCTAGTTTTAATTACCGAAGGTAGCATAATATCATCTCGACCGTCGCTCATATTAGCCTCCTTTTTTAAAACCGTTTTATTTTATCTTTCTTATTCCGGGCAATGCTACTTCTGCTATCTTGGGTAGCTTCCCGTAGATTTTCTGATAGATTTCGTGGAATTTATCCTTTCCACCGATAAATCGAAAGGTTAGCGGCATTACTTTTTTAGCTTCTGCCACCATAGCTTTGGAGATATTTTGGATATCCCATTGGGCGTGATTATCTTCACGTAAGCGCGAGATGTGATATAATTCGCGGGCATTAACCCTTATTAAGACGCGTTTTCGGTGGGCATTAGTTAAAATATATGGTGCTGTTAAAGGAGTTTCTTTATTGATTATATCGAATACTTTATTAGTTTTTTCGACTATTTCCTTAAATTTCTCCTCCATTCCAATTTCTTTTATTGATTCCGGAATGGTGATACCTAGGCTAGGATCATAAGCTTGAGCAGTTATCGTGGACATACGATGCCTTTTTAACTGTCCAAAGCAGGCTGCCGATAGGATGATATTAAAAGTTAAATTGGCATACTCAAATTCGCGCAGCATCGAATCGTAAAATTGCATATTACGCCAGCTAGTTTGGAATATTTCTTTAAGTTTGTCTTGAGAAAGTTGTTTTACTATATTTTCGCATTGAATAAGGTTTAGCTTGGATACAGTATGTAAAAGCGAGGCAGCTATAACAATGTCGGCATTCGAAGTATAATTTACTAATGTTACTTCTTTATCATTAGACACAGCCCTATAGTTTTCCTTAATTATTTCGGAAGCAAGTCCTTTTAATTCCGGATAAGTTTTTAAATCCCGGTCATTAACTTCATGAAAAAGCACTATTGAAGGAGCCACACCGGAGATCTTTTTATAAATTACCTTTCCTAAGGTTTTTATTTCCTCTAGAGGGCAAGAAGCAAATCTTCTTAATAATAATTCTAAGTTACGGGCATTAATAGTCTGGCCGACTTGGGATTTAGTAGCTAGAGCAGTAATATAACGGGCATCTTCTTTGGCCCAACCCTCCAGCAAGCTATGATTTTTAGGATTAGTCGCTAATCCAGCATGTTTTTTAAAAACATGTTTTTTTAACTTTTTAAAGAGCTCGAAATAAGTTAGATTTTGTTCATTAATCATTTTAAGAAAAAGTTTCTCTAGAGATGTTTTCTTTATTTCTTTAGGTACTATAAATCCTTTATCTAGCGTTATATAGCGTTGGGATTTTTCGGTATAAGAACAAAGCCTGAATTTTTCTAACTCCTCCATTGCTAACCTTGAGACCCCTACAATATCAAGATTAAATACAGCATGTTCAGCTATAGAGTGGTGTCCCATTTTAAATATAATCGTAGAGTTAGACTTTCTTGCTTTCTCTACTTCTCGACGGGCATCTTCGCGAATTTTATTAATTGGGCGAGGGTCTCTGCTTATACGAGCATAGGCAGCAGATATTACTTCTGGGGTTAAATCTTGGCGTTTTTCTTTTTTAAGTTGCAATTGCCGTAATATTTCAGTATCGACATTATAGCCGGCTAAAAATACTTTCATAATCTTATGATTTTATGCTAATTTTTTCTTTTTGGCAAGTAGATTATGAGATATTTAAGATTTAGATTAGTTGTAAAGTTTCTCTTTTTAGGTTAAAATATCGCTATGTTTGGTGATAAATTAAAAGGGACTATCTCTAAGATTAAAAAAAGATTTTGTCCCAGGTGTCAGTACTACCAGAAGAAAAAGAATTGCCCTTTTTTCGAAATTTGCGTAATCTCTTTATATAGCCTATCAAAGGCAGTTCCCCTCCATTTTAAACCTTTATAAGGTTAAAATTAGCCAATTATACCTCAATATTAGGCTTAAAATACGGCCCAGCTAGGCTTTCTAGGGGGGTATAGTCTTGTATCCATCCATTTAACCCTATTTTTTCTGTTAAGGCCTTAATTTGAGAGTATTCTTTACGGCTTATAGAGCGGTTTATATTAGGGTAGTGTTTAGCTTTAAAATAAGGCTGGTATTGAAACATAGTGCTGACTAAAGAATTAGGGGCAGATTCTTTAATCCATAAAAAGATATTTTTCGATTCCTTAATATAGTTAGGAAGAACAAGATGGCGGATAATTATTCCTTTTTGTAAGATGTCGTCTTCCCAGAGGCTTTCTTTAGTTTGGTTATACATCTCTTTAGTACTTTCCTGACAAAATTGGGGATAATCGGCAGCGTTGGAATATTTCTTAGCAGTTTGGGGTAAAAAATATTTTATATCTGTTAAATAGATATCGATAATTTCTTTTAGTTTAGCTATAATTTCCTTTTTTTCATAGCCGGAAGTATTATATACCAACGGTATTTTAAGACCTTTTTCTAAAGCTATAAATATAGCTTTTAATATTTGAGGAAGAAAGTGAGTCGGAGTTACTAAATTTATATTATGGGCTCCTTTATTTTGTAAACCGACCATTATTTTTGCTAAATCATCCTCACTAATTTTTTTACCTTCTGGAGCGTGAGAAAACTTGTAATTTTGGCAATAGACGCATTTTAAATTGCATCCGGAGAAAAAAATAGTTCCGCTGCCATCTTTGCCGCTTACTGCCGGTTCTTCTCCGTAATGAAGAAAAGCCGAATAAATTACTATTTCTTTTCCGGTGCCGCAATACCCAGTTTCGTTATTTAAGCGGTTCACATGGCAACTACGAGGGCAAATATCACAGCTAGCCAGGCGATTATACAAAGGGTCAATTATTTTTTTAATTAAGTTAATTTTTTCAGCGCCGTCCATCTTTGATATTTTGGCGATAAATATTACGGATAGTATAAAAAATATTCTTATATTCTGGCGTTCGGTAATCAGGGAAAGTAGTCGGAAAATCTAAATATTTTTTTTCCTTATAATATAAGGTTACTTCGGCATAAATATCTTTTCCGATATGTATGCGGTGAGAAAAGTCTTTAGTAGTAGTTAAAACTAATTTAGATTCATTAATATATCCAGGATCTATATTTATTTTTCGTTTTTGATGGAGTGAATATTTTTTTTCTATCTTCATGCAAAAAAGTTTAATATTAGGGAAAGAAGATAGTTTTTGCAGCTTCTTAAAAGAAACGAATCTTCTAAAAAGGGGTTTACCCATTTCCGGATAGTAGTAATCAGTAAAATCAAAGTTAATTATCGAGCTTTCAAAATCAATAGATCCAAATTTAGTTTCTAAATTATGTTTCGCCTTTAAATAAATTTCTTCTTTATGGTATATAAAACCAGATATAAGTTTTACCGCTAAGGGCAATTGCCTTTTAAGCATGCAGGTATTAAAGGGTCAAATTATAAAGGAATTAATGTAAGATTGGAGTATTCGTTTATCTTGAGCTTTTAAATCATTAAAATAAATAGCAACTTTATAAGGATATTTGCTGTTATCGTCGGTGTAGACATTACGTACCACTACTCCGGAACAATTTATTTTACGGATTATTTTATTTTTATTTTTTTTAAGAGGAACTAGAATTATAACGTTTAATTTGGTCATTATCTCCAGGGGCTTATTTATAGTACAATAAGCTCCGCTAGCGCTAATATTCTTAGTTTCAGTTAAGACATCGGATTCGTTATCCGATAGCTTTAAAGGAAGAGTTTTATTGACGCGAGGCGCCTTTCTTCTTTCTTGCATTAATTTTGTTTTGAATCTTGTTTTTTGAGGTAAGATTTAAAACAGGTTTTATTGCAAAAATAGCCGTTATCTCTGTAGTACCAGCTAACCCTTTTTAAGGATTTATTGCAACTTAAGCAGTTTTTTCTTTTTTCTTCAGCTTTTGCCATTATTTTATTATTTAAGAATTGTAGATTTTATTAAGGAAGGAAGAAAGGTTATCTCTTACTTCGTTACTGACTTCAATAAATTCTAAGCCTACAGCGTATCTGTCTGCTGCTCTTTCTCGGTTACACCAAGCTACTTTTGCTTTTAAATTTAAAACTCGTTTAATAAAATTAAGATTAACTGTCATGACATCTCCCTTAGAAAGAAAAGAATTACTTATGATTTTAGTCCCTATTAAGCTTAAGTCTTTACTTACTGTATAAAAATAATTATGGGCCGGTAAGTTTTGGCATTCTACCGGTAGAGAGATATCAACCCTAGGGTATTTTCGTCGTTCCACCATAGTTATACCTATAATTATATTTAACCATTTTAACTATAACATATTTTTATATAAATGTCAATAAGGCTAGGTTTTTAAAGTATTTTTAAAGCCCGGCTAATATTTATCTTAGGTATATTATTAATTACTTCAACTTTGCCTATTTTTCTTAAAAGGACCATTCTTATCTTTCCGGAAAGGAACTTTTTATCATAACTTAATGATTTATAAATAGTTCTATCATTGAAAGCGATTTCGGTAGGTAAAGAGAAAAGTTTTATAATTTTTAATACTTTGCCTACTTCTTGGGCTGAACATTTCCCCATTAACCAGGAAAGCTTAGCCGCATATAGCATGCCTATCGATACTGCTTCACCGTGAGTTATTTTCTTATATTTCAAAGAGCTTTCCAGAGCATGGGCAAAAGTATGGCCAAAATTAAGAATAGTCCGGATACCCTTTTTTTCATATTCGTCCTTTTTTATAATATCAGCTTTTATTTTAACACAGGTTTCAATAATCTTCATGATTGCAGTACGTTTTAAGTTTAATATATTTTTATACTGCCTTGCCAGATAATTAAAAAACTTTTTATCTTTAATTATTCCATATTTTATAACTTCAGCCATACCTTGCTTTATCTCATGAGGCGTTAAAGTTGCTAAGAAAACAGGATCGATAAATACAGCTTCAGGTTGGTAAAAAGAACCTAAAATATTTTTAGCATCCGGTAAATCAATAGCAGTTTTCCCTCCGATACTCGAATCGATTTGGCTTAAAAGAGTGGTAGGAATTTGTACATAAGGTATACCTCGTTTATAAAGAGAAGCTATGAATCCTCCCAAATCGCCGATAGTTCCTCCTCCAAGACAAATTATGAATAGTTTTTTATTAAAACCGTCGTATTTGGCGATACTTTCTATTGTTCTAAACATACTAGCCTTAGATTTCGCTTTTTCACCGTCAGCTACTTTAACAATTCTATAGCTGTCTTTAGGAAAAGTTCTTTTTATCATAGGATTATAAATACGCAGTATCTTTTCGGAAGAAATAACTATACCTAGGTTTCCTAAGTTGAGCTTTTTAAGATAACGAGAAATATTTTTTATTAAGTTATAACCAATGTATATATTGTAAGGATTAGTTTTTAGTTTAACAGGAATAATCTTCATAGTGATACCGGAATTCTTAATATATAGTTTAATATAAATACTGCTACAGGGAGAATTATTTTTTTAAAGACGCCGGTCATAAATAAAAAAAGGATGATTATAAAACCATAAGGCTCTATCCTCGAATATTTATAGGCCAGTTGATTTGGCAATATAGAGATAAGAATTCTTGAGCCATCTAGGGGTGGTATAGGAATAAGGTTGAATATTGCTAATAAAATATTGATAAATATTCCTCTAATTAATATATCAGATAGTGGCAAAATTTTAATTTTTAAAAGTAAGGTTAAAAATAGAGCTATGAGAATATTAGCAGTGGGACCGGCAGCTCCAACCCAGCGCATATCTTTCTTAGGATTTCTAAAATGGTTAGGATTTATAGGGACTGGTTTAGCATAACCTACTGAAAAATTTCCTTGAGTTATTATTAAAAGTAGAATTGGTAATATAATAGTTCCAAAAATATCGATATGGGCAAGCGGATTCAAGGTCAGACGACCAAGACTGTAGGCAGTAGGGTCACCCAGCTTATTAGCTATCCAACCATGAGCAAATTCATGAAAAGTTATAGAAAGTAATACTATTAAGATAAGAATAATCATTGTAGATTTAATTTTTGTTGAAGGAATTCTTTAGTTTTTTTAATATCTTCAGAAGAAAGTTTTTCTTCTTTGGCTAAATTAACATAATTTATGGCAGTATCGCTAGAATTAAGCATGTTTGTTAATACGTCCAGATATATACTTGAGACTTTTAATGAAGAAGGATCGATTTTTTCTAAGAAAAGAAAGACTAGCTTAGGTTCTTTTTGGGCTAACTTAGTTAAAGTAAAAATGATATTCCGGAGGATATTTTCATCAGTGCTCATCATATAAGTTTCTAATAAAGGGATTATTTTTTCTCCTTTTTCTAAAAGCGGTTGAATTAATTCGCTTTTATTATTGAGATTGTTTAGCTCAGATAATTTGATGATTTCGTCAACGGAAGCAGATAAATCAGTTATTTCATCAGCCTTATTTAAAAAATTTTTATGAACCCAGCCGTAAGTATAGGGATATCCTTGTATTTTTACCCACTCTTCATTTTCTTCCAGTAGATAAAATTCTCTATTTTGGGGAGCTTTTCCAATAATATAAGAATTTAAAGAAGGTTTGTTTCTTAAGTTTACCTGGGGGGCAGTTACCCGAACAATATTATCTTTTACTTTTTTGGTATATTTTTTTGAAATATAGCAGTTAAATTCAGGAGGCAAAACTATCTTATTCCAGTCAAACTTATCCTTTATAACCTGGACTACTTTCCCTTTTGAAATATACCCTAAAGATTCGGAATATATCGTAGAGTCAACTCTTACATTAATTTTATCTTCAGATACTATATATTTTTCTACAGGGTATGCTAAAAGTGACGAAGAAGCAATTATTAGTAGAAGAAATGGTAACCCCTTTCTCATTTAGTCTCATTGGTAGGTTTTGCAGCTGGTTTTACTTCGCCTTCTTCGGGTTTAGGTTCTTCTTTGACTTTTTCTTTTTTAACAGTCTTCAATTTTATTATTTTTATTTTAGGTAACCCTAAAACCTTGTCGCCTTCTTTCCACTGGCCTTTAGCAATAAGCCATTTAATGCGTTCATTTCTTTTTAATACCGTACGCCTTCCGCCTAACTTATTAGCTTTTTTCAAAGATGGATGTAAGCCCATTATAACCTCCTTAGAATGCAGTCTTTATATCTTTCTTTTAATATTTGTAGTTTATGCTTAGCTTCTTTTTCATCGTTAAAATTTCCAACATAGACGACTATATAATTACCTTTTTTAGCAATGATTACCGGATAACCTTTAGTTTTTAGAATATTGGCTTCTTCTTTAGCACTGTTTTCTTTTTGAAAACTAGCAACTTGTATATAATACTTAGCAATATTTTTATTTTCGTCAATATCAGTTTTTATAGTTTTTTCGGTATTATCCATAACAGAAGGTTGGGGAAGTTCTTGCGGTGCGGCTAACTGTTGTTCAACCGGTTCTTGCTGTTCGCTAATATTTATTTTGCTAGTAGTGTTTAATTTGTTTTCTTCTGTTTTTTGTTGGAGAGAAACTAAAGTAATTCTTTTCCCTTTTTCTACCCCAAAAGAAAAAGAAACCATTAATAATATAAGAGTTATTACCCCTAGCAAGATAATTTTATCTAAAGATAATACTATAGTCGCTTGAGAGTCTGTTTTTTCGGTATTTTTGTTAAGATTAAAGAAATATAATTGTTTTCCTTCCATAAAAATATTATAATAAAAATTTATAAAAAATCAATAATAACACTTTATCATTTAACTTATAACCTAATAAAATCGTATTATATTCTGAGAGTATTTTTTAGATATTTATGAATACTTTTTCTTTTTAAAATTCTAAGGAAGATGTCCACTATCTTTGGGTCAAATTGTTTGCCTTTTTGTTTTTTAAATTCATTTTCGATATCTTTTAACGACCTTCTTTTTTTATATGGCCGTCCGAAATACATAGCATCAAAAGTATCTAAAACCGATAAGATTCTTGAACCAAGCGGTATTTTTTCTTTTTTTAATTTTGCTGGGTATCCTCGGCCGTCATAGCGTTCATGGTGGTGAAGAATTATAGGGATAGCTGGTCTTAAAAGCTGTAGATTTTTAAATAATTCGACTCCTTTTCGGGGATGTTTGGATATAAGCTTAAACTCTTCTTCTGTAAGTGGTTTTTCTTTTTTGAGTAATTTTGAAGGTACTTGTATTTTCCCAGCATCGTGCAGTAAAGCAGCCCGTTCCAAGGTTAAGATTTCGTTTTTAGGTAATTTCATGGCTTTACCCATAGTATTTATTAGACGAGAAACTAACTTTTGGTGTAAATAAGAAGTAGGTATATGTTGGTTGAGAAATTTAGTCATAAGCTTTACGTAATTAAACATAATTTTTTGCTGCTCACGATACAAGAGAAAATTCTTTAAACTTATACTTACTTCTTCCGAAAGAGCTAAGAACCACTTTTTCTCTATTTCGTTAAAGTCTTTAAATTTGGATTTACGCTTTAGATATATTGCTCCCAATACTTCTGTAAAAATAAAAGGATAAATTAAACGATTATTAAATATTATTTCGCGATTTTGAGATAAGATTTCTCTTTCGGTATGATTAAGTATTGATATTCCGCCTCTTTTTATGCATTGTCTTTTGTCTTCGAGATAAACTTTTATAAACCCCTGATTGTCTATATTTTTACAAATTAAAATAACCTTATCTGCTTTAAATAAGTGTCGATAAAGACGGCTTATGCCTACCAAGAAGCTTCTTAAATCGACTAAAGATGTGCTTAAGCGGTAGATAGTATGAAAAGAAGAAAATATGGTTTTATATCTTTGCATCGAATATAGTTATAATTGTTTTTTCAGTTTAATATACAATTCCTTAAGACTTTGAGAAATTATTTTAGTTTTTGCTAAAACTGGCATAAAATTAGTGTCGCCTATCCAACGTGGAACTATGTGTAGATGTAGATGGTTTTCGATTCCAGCCCCAGCAGATTTATCTAAATTTAACCCGATATTAAATCCTTTTGGTTTTAATGTACTTGTTAGTACTTTTTTTATTTTAATAAGGGTTTTGTTCATATCTAAGATTTCAGAATCTTTAAGTTTTTCCAGAGATTTTATATGCCGATTGGTAACAATCATCAGATGGCCATTATTGTAAGGAAAGGTGTTTAAGACCGCAAAACAATGAGCAGAACGCCAAACTATAAAATTTTTTTTATCTAGATTTTCGCGGAAAATTTTGCAGAATATACAACCTTTTCCTTTTTTTTGGGAAATATACTTTATCCTCCAAGGAGCCCAGAGATTATGCAATTTTTACAATCCTCCGTTTGATATTTTTCTTAGAAATTTCTAGTATACCATAAGAGTTATAAAGTGCAAATATTTTATCCGTAAGAGAGCCGGGATTAAAATAAATTTTTCCGTTTATTTTTATATTAGTTGTTGAATGAGAGTGGCCGAAAACAAAAATATCAATATCTTGTATTTCTTGAGAAAATTTTTTATTTAAAAAATCAATTATTTTATTGGGATGACCTTCGCCATGTGTCAGAGCTAAGGTTATTTCTTCAAATTTAAGAATTAATTTATCCGGCATACTTTTTTTGATAGACATATCATCCATATTACCGCAGACGCCATAAGTTTTTGTCCACTCGTTCAAAGTTTTAAACACAGAATAATTTACGAAGTCTCCGCAATGAAGGCAGCAATCGCTATTTCTAGCTTCCTTTTCGATGAGCGACGGTAAATTATCGGCCGCAACCGGGATGTGAGTATCTGAAATTACCAATATTCTCATGTTAAATCGGCATTAATAAGAGGTTTGTTGTAGATTTGTAGCAGGCGATTAATATCGTTTAAGTCCCAGAGCGTTAATCTATTATTTTTTGCGATTAGATGCGCTGTAGGAGGAAGAATTCCTAACGAAACGAATATCTTCCTTACTTTTTTACCTTTTATGTTAGCTCCTTTTTCAATAAATTCAAAAATATCGTTATCATCGCTGTTTTTTTCTTTTATGCCGGCAAAGACTATTTCTCTACCTTCTCCGATAATGAGGTGGAATTCTTTATTAGGGTATGAAATAATCTTAGTTTTTTCGATATAAGGAAGTTGGTATAAATTCTTATCTAAACGAAGAGAATCATTTTTAAAAGAAGAAAATAATTGTACAACCCGTTGTAATTTATTTTGAAAAAAATCCTCTTTAAACATTAAAATTTCTTCTTCAATCTTTTTTCTATAAGTTATCTCTTTTTGCTCGATATTTAATATGGGAGGAGCAAAATATAATTTAAAAACCGTATTTAACCAAAAAGAGAAAGAAGGATCTTTTAGTTTATATATGTTGCCTAGATTATCGATAAAATTAAATTCACAAAGTTTTTGTAGTTTATGAGAAATATCTTTAGAGTTATAAATACCCAGAGAAATTAAATCTTTTTTTCTTAAATAACCTTCACTGATAGCAAATAATAGCCTTATGATTGAAGGAAAATCGTTGAAATTATCGTAAAGCGAATCTATGTAATGAATAAATTTTTGGAAGAAATAGGATTCCTTGGAATAAAACATATCTTTTAATGCCGAGAAGATTATTTTTTCTTCGTTAGTCTCGTTTGAATATATATTCTTGAGATTTTTAGCTATAAGGTTATAGTAAATTATATTGGAACCGAGCATATTAATAAAAAATGAGATGAAAAACGGTGACGGCTTAAAAGGAGTAAGCAGGTCTTTAAAATAAAGAAAAATTTCTAAAAAAGATTTCTCGTTTATAGATGTTATTTCAAAATTTCCGAAAAGTAGATTCAATTCGCTAGTTAATACTTTCTTGGCTTTCTTAGCTTCCGAGGTTGTCAATACAATCATGCAATTTCTTTGCAAGATAATAAACTTCGAAAAAGATTGATAGAAATCTTCAAAAATATCGGCAGCTGTCAAGAACTCTTCGATAATAAATATAACCTGACGGTTAGTTTCGTTAATAAATTTATTTATTACCTCAAGGGTATCAAGGAAAGAAATGTCTTCTTTTTTAAGGTAATTTTTTATAAATTCGGTAGTGGAAGGTAAAATAGAATTAGCATAATTTATCAAGTTATCAAAGCTAAGATTTTGGTGGAGATAGCTATTTAGTAAAGAAAAAATAATTCCCCTAAAGAACTCTTGTTTTCCGGCATAAATAGTCGTGGTATGTATATAAGTAAGCGTATCTAATTTATTGGAACTAAAATAATTTTCTAAGAAATAGGTTAGCTCTTCGCGATTATCTCCAAGCAGAGCAATATTCTGACGATAACCGTTAGCAAAAGCCCGGATACGTTTATTTAAAATAGAGTAACTTGACGATAATTCTTTTCCTCCCATAAAATATCAATTTAAATAGCTTAAAGGATTTTGAGGCAGATGATTTTTACGGATTTCAAAATGAAGTATATAATTACTGTTTTTACCGCAGGCCACCTCACCGATGGTTTGTCCTTTTTTAACAAAAAATCCCTCTTTTATCAAGATATCATTAAGATTAGCATAAATAGTATATAGATTTGACGAATGTTGCAAGATTATAGTTTTCCCCCACCCTTTAAGATCGCTAGCGAAAACTACTTTTCCTTGAGAAGATGCTATTACTTTTTTATCACTAGAATTAACTTTGATGTTTAAGCCTTTATTAGCAGTATTTTCTACATTCTCAGCAAAAAAATTTATTACTTTTCCTTGAACTGGCCAAAGAAAATTACCGCTACCGCTAGTTCTATGAAAGTTTTCACTAGGACGGTAATAATTAGGTATAAAGATTCTTTGCCCAACTTTTAAATTATGGGTAGAAGATATGTTATTTTCTCTCATAATCCTTTCGACACTAACACCATAATTTTTTGAAATTTTCCATAAAGAATCGCCTTTCTTTACTATATAGGAGATTTTTTCTCGGGAAGAAGGTAGGTATTGAGATTGGTCTGATATTATTCTTGCTGATGAACAGGAAACTAAAACTATTATTATTAAAAATAAAAACGTTAATTTCATTAATAATTTTAGGCTAAAGGAAGTTATTGTTTATATCAAGAAAGAAACTTCTATAATACCTTAAACTATATAATTATTCAATAGATATTATCAATTAGCTTTGGAGCGGGCGAGCGGAATCGAACCGCCGTCATTAGCTTGGGAAGCTAATGTTCTACCATTGAACCACGCCCGCATTACTGCAAGAAATCGCAGCTATCAGCTATTTTTAAAGAGCAAAATTTACCACACATGGTACAGATGTCTAAAGAGGGATCTAAATTTTTTCGATATTTCTTAGCTTTAACTTTATCGATAGTTAAAGAAAATATTTTTTCCCAATTTCGGTGCGCTCGATAAAGCGAAAGATTATTATCAATAGCTAATTCATCTTTAAACTTAAGTATATTAACACAGTGAGCAGCAATTCTTGATGCTATAGTACCTTCTTTAATATCATCGACATTCGGATGGCGTAGGTGTTCAGCAGGAGTCACCACGCATAGAAAATTAGCCCCGTTAAAAGCAGCTATAGTTCCTCCAATCGCCGAGGTGATATGGTCATAACCAGAGGCAATATCGGTTGGTAGAGGTCCTAAAACATAGAAAGGGGCACCATGGCAAAGTTTTTTCTCTAGTGCTACATTCATAGCTATCTCATTAAGACGTATATGCCCTGGTCCTTCTACCATTACTTGGACACCTTTTCTCCAACAGCGTTTAACTAAATCGCCTAAAACACGCAACTCGAATATTTGTAAAGTATCAGTAGAATCAAAAATTGCTCCTGGACGTAAAGCATCGCCTAAGCTTAAGGTTATATTATATTTTTTAGCTAGCTGTAAGACTTTATCAAAGTTTTCAAAAAAAGGATTTTCCTTTTTATTAGTCAACATCCAACGTGCTAAAATAGCGCCTCCTCTGCTTACAATTCCTCCTACACGTTTTTTTTGACTCAATAATTTTAACGCACTCTTTAAGATTCCTGCATGTATAGTAAAAAAATCAACTCCTTCTTCGGCTTGTTGTTGTAAAGTATCAAAAATATCTTTAAATTTTATATCCGACATACTTTTCCCTTTTTGTTCTATACTTACAGCAGTTTCGTATATTGGAACGGTGCCTAAAGGCAAAGGACAACTGGATAACAATTGACGGCGCATTTTTTTTATAGCTTTATTTACACTAAGATCCATAATAGCATCAGCGCCGTTTTTAACAGCACAATCCATTTTTTTTAACTCTATTTTTATGCTAGAGCCATTGGTTGATAAGCCAAGGTTGGTATTGATTTTAACCTTTAGCCCTTCACCAATAGCGCAAGGCTTAGAAATTTTTCTGTTTTTATTTAGAGGTATTATAACTTTGCCGTTATTTAACTGTTTTACTAAAAAATTGGAATGGACTTTTTCTTTTTTTGCCAGATGGTTTATAAAACTTTTTTTAAACATAATTTTTTCTACTAAATATAAATTGTTATTAAAGCTAAGAATTAGAACAGAATTTGATCCTTCGCTGGAATCTTCAGGTTTTAGTTCGTAAAGCTACGCTTGCTTTCTTTTCTATGGCATAAAGATCGTAGCGCATTTTTTTTATACCATTAGTATAACGCGGAGCAATCAATTTAGAAAATTCTTCTAAAACTCTTAGCGATTCTTTAACTCTTTGAAAATTAGCATAAAGTATGTCAGATAAGTTTTTTCTATTAAGCTCTAAATGATCAATTTTTTTGCCGAGGTCTTGTTTTGATTCTCTCGATTCTATCGCATTTTTAAGTATTTCTTTTTGTACCTGTTGGTTTAAATAATGACGTAGGGTACGAATTCTTTTACGTAAAGCATTGTTTTTTAGAATAAACCTAAAAATATCTTCAATAACTCTTAGCCCTTCTTTAGAGCGGTTATAATTAGCATCTAATAACCTTAATATTCCTTTTTCATGCATTTTTGATATAGTCAATAATATTAGTAGTAGAATAGCCCGGAAACATTTTTACTCGGTACACTTTAGTAACAAATTCTTTTCCGATAATCTTATCTTTAGCCCAATCTTCCCCTTTGACTAAACAATCCGGTTTTAAATTTTTTATAACTTCATAGGGAGTTTTTTCGGAAAATATAGTTATATAATCGACTACATCTATATGCTCAAGAATTTTAGCACGAGCTTTTTCTTTTAAAATCGGCCGTTTAAGACCTTTTATTTTATGCACCGAAGAGTCGGAATTCAATCCTACGATAAGAATATCGCCTTTATTTTTAGCTATAGTTAATATTTTTATATGACCGGGGTGCAAGATATCAAAACAACCGTTGGTGAAGACTATTTTTTTTCCTTCTTTTTTGAGTTTATAGACAACTTTCTTTAAATCAGAAAGAGATTTTATCTTACTCATATAAGTCCCCGGTAATTTAAGAACAATTAATTTTTTAAGAAATGTTCTTCTACTATTTCACAAATTATGTGGCCCGCCAATATGTGTGCTTCTTGTATGCGCGGAGTATCAGGATGGGAAATTAGTAAGGCGGTATTTAAGATATCTAACATCTTACCCCCATCTCGACCTAAAAATCCTACCGTATCTATATTTAATTCACGGCATTTGCGTATAGCATTTATAATATTATCTGACATTCCGGAAGTAGAGATTCCTACTACGGTATCATTAGGGTTAGCTAAAGCTTCGATTTGACGGACAAATATATCTTGAAAACTAAAATCGTTTCCGACAGCGGTGAGTATAGAAGCATTATCTGTTAGCGCTATCGCAGCTAGAGCTGGCCGATTTTTTTTAAATCTTCCTACTAATTCTGCGGCTAAATGTTGAGCATCAGATGCACTGCCACCATTACCCATAAAAATAATTTTTCCTTTCCGTGTCAAGGTGTTTATAAAAATTTTAGCAATATCCTCTATAGTTTTAGACTCTTTTTTTAATATTTCGACCGCATACTGGTGGTCACAAATCGCTTTAGATATAATATCTTTCATAATTTTATAATATTAACCAAAAAATATTTTTGCGATATCGTAGAACTCAATATCAACTGTTTTTAATTTGGCAGTAGCTTCTTCCAACGGAACATCGATAATTTGGTTTCCGCGTAGACTTGCCATACGTCCAAATCTTTTATCTTTTACTAATTCGTAAGCTTTTACACCGAATCTTGTACCTAAAACACGGTCAAAAGCCGTAGGATTACCGCCTCTTTGAATATGACCTAATACCGTTACTCTAGTCTCATAGCCGGTAGTACGCTCTATTATTTCACCTAAATCATGACCGATACCACCTAATCTTACATGGCCAAATTCGTCTAATTTTTTTTCCTGAAGGCAAACGTTTTCGTTTTTAAAGTAAGCTCCTTCCGCTACGACGACAATGCTGAAATTTTTTCCTCTGGCATGCCGGCTTTTTAAAGATTTGCAAATTTCTTCAGTATCGATAGGTATTTCTGGTACAAGTATATAGTCTGCTCCTCCGG
>JAGOLA010000102.1 GCA_017994375.1 Candidatus Omnitrophota bacterium
ATTTTATGGTAAGCTTGGTATAAAGAAGGCCTTATTAAATCATTCATGGCAGCATCGACGATAATAAACCTCTTGGAAGCAGTTTCTTTTAAGTATAATACTTTAGTTACTAAAATGCCGGCATTTCCAACAATAAATCTTCCCGGTTCTAAGATAATTTTTAGCCTTAAGCCTTTTAACAACGGTAATACTTTAGCGGCAAATTCTTGGGCGGTCTGGGGTTTTTCTTTATCGTAGATAATGCCTAGGCCTCCTCCGATATTAAGGTAACTTACCTTATTTTTCTTTTCTTCTAAATACCTTATAAGATATTTTACTTTCTGAATAGTTTTTATGAAAGGCGCGCTTTCGGTTATTTGAGAACCAATATGAATATGAATACCCTTTATATTGACATTGGCATAAAGCGACTGTTTATGATAAATCTCTTTGATAGTAGCTTCATCCATGCCGAATTTATTTTCGCTATGACCGGTAGTAATATATCTATGAGTAGATGCTAAAATATCGGGATTAAATCTTAGAGCAAGGTCTATTTTCTTTTTTAAGCGGCCGGCTATCTTATTTATCTGCTTTAACTCTGCTAAAGATTCTACATTAAACATTAAAATCCCGTAATCGATAGCTTCTTTTATCTCTTTATCGCTTTTTCCTACCGAAGCATAAACTATACGCTTAGGAGGGCATTTTACTTTTTTAGCCCGGTAAAGCTCGCCTCCGGAAACGATATCCAAGCCAGCGCCTTTAGAAATTAAAAGCTTTAATATCGAAAGGTTGGAATTAGCTTTTACCGAATAGCAAATTAAAGGGTTTATCGCCGCAAAAGCTTTTTTTAATTTTAAGAAATGGTCTTCGATAGTTTTGGCACTATATAGATAAAGAGGAGTTGCGAACTTTTGGGCTAAACTGTAAACCTTAAGATTTTCGCAATAAAGCTGCTCTTTTTTAAACTTAAAATGGTGCATTATCGTTATTATTTTAGCTTAGGGGATTTTTTAGAAGCGGCCTTGCGATACGAAGATAAAGATTTTTTCGATGACACGGCGTATTCAGGATTGATTATTCTTCTTATAGTTTTATGGCTTAAATGCCGGTTGAAATTTTTAAGAATTTTATCGGAAAGGTCTTTTAGTTTAAGATTTTTATCTTCGGCGTATCTTACAAGTTTTCCTATTGTCTGGTGCGCTTCTCCAAAAGCAACTCCCTGATGAACGAGAAACTCTATTAATTCGGTAGTATATAGCTCTTCTTCTTCTAAAGCTTGATGAATTTTTGCTTCGTTTAACTTTATCTTATCGATAAGGTTAGCTAAAATTTTTAGCTCATCTTCTACGACTTCTACGGCGGCAAAGAGCGGTTCCTTATCTAACTGCATATCGCGATTGTAAGTTAAAGGCAGCCCTTTCATAGTAGTCAATACTGCCATCAAATTCCCGTAAATCCTTCCGGTGTTTCCGCGGACCAACTCTAAAAAATCAGGATTTTTCTTATGCGGCATTAAGGATGAGCCGGTACAGAATTCTTCCGGTAAATCAAAGAAACCAAACTCTTTGGTGGAATAAAGGATAAAATCTTCGGCTAAACGGGACAAATGCATCTGGGTAATGGCTAAAATACTTAAAAAATCGATTATAAAATCACGGCTGGAAACATTATCCAAAGAATTCCTTACGATTTCGGACTTAGACTGTTTAACTAAAGACTCGGTGGAATCCAAAAATTTCTTTATGGCTTCACTATAAGCCGAACGCGGTATAGTACTGCCAGCTAAAGCTCCGGAACCGATATAAATAGATGAACGTTTTACAAAGTTATCTAAACGCTCAAAATCACGCTCCAACATGCAGAAAAAAGCGCCGGTATAATCTACGAAAGAAACTACCTGGGCTCTTTGAGTATGAGTATAGCCGGGAATAAAAAAGTTTTTATAGCGGTTGCCAAAGCGGTTAAGGGACGATAGAACTAAGTTTAATAAGCTAAGTATATAAACTCCCTCTTTATAACAATACCACTTCTCATCAAAGGCAACCTGGTCATTACGGGAACGTAAAGTATGCAGTTTAAGGGCTAGCTTCCCTAGCTTTTTAGCTACTCTATTTTGGATATCGGTATGAATATCTTCACTGGCCGGATTAGGCTTAAATTTACCTTCTTTTACTTCTTTGCCGATTTGATTTAAAACTGTTATCAGTTTTTTCTCTTCTTTAGCGCCGATAATACCGGCTTTGCGTAAAGCAGTTACGTGGATAATAGAGTGATAAATATCATATTCAGCCAATTTATAGTCATAATGAATAGACTTTTGAAACCAAAAAAAGTCCTTATCGATTTTCTTTTTAAACCTTCCACCCCAAAGCATTTTTGCCATAATACCCCTTTACTATCAGCCTATAAAAGGCATACTCCAGATATTAATAAAGCCTTCGGCCCACTGTTTATTAAACTCATCCTTATCGCCGTAAGTAGCCAGCTTCTCTTTATACAGCGAAAATTCTGAGCTTCTCTTGGCGATAATAATATTTCCCTTATAAAGTTTTAACCTTATTTTTCCGCTTAATCTGGCAGCAACAAATTCGTTAATACTATCTAAAGCTTCTCTTAATTTACAAAACCATAGACCCTGGTATACCAACCGCGAATACTCAAAACTAACCAACTCTTTAAACCGTAAAGTCGCCTTATCCAGAGTTAAATTTTCTAACTCTCTTAAAGCCGTGTGCAAAATCCAAGCAGCCGGCGCTTCATAAACCTCTCTCGATTTTATGCCAACGGTTCTATCTTCGATCAAATCGGTCCGGCCGATACTATGCCTGGCTCCAATTTGATTAAGTTTTGCTATCAAAGAAACTAAGTTTAAGCTTTGGCCGTTTAACTTTACAGGCTTAGCCTCTTTAAATTCGATATCAAGATACTGCGCCTTAGCCGGTGCTTTCTCTAAACTAGAAGTTAAGATAAAAGCACTCTCGGTAGGTTCTTGGCCTAAATCTTCTAAAATTCCAGCTTCGATACTAACACCCCAGATATTTTTATCTATACTGTAGATCTTTTTTTTGGTAGCTTTAATAGGAATTTTTTTATCCTGGGCATACTTTATCTCGGAGTCTCGAGAAACTAAATCCCACTCTCTTAAAGGAGCGATGATTTTTAATTTTGGGTTTAAAGTCTTAACCGCAGCTTCTAACCTTACCTGATCGTTGCCTTTACCGCTGCAGCCATGGGCAACATAGCCGGCTTTTTCCTTTTCGGCTACTTCTACTAAATATTTAGCAATTAAAGGCCGGCCTAAAGCCGTGCTTAAAAGATATTTGCCTTGATAGACAGCCGCAGCCTTTAAAGAAGGGAGAATATATTCTTTGGCAAACTCCGCTCTTAAATCCTTTATATAGATTTTGGCTGCTCCACTCTTTGCGGCCCGGTGTTTTAACTCTTGAGGAGAAAATTCGCTGTCTAAATTAGCCGAAAAACAAACAACTTCGAAGCCTTTATCTAACAGCCAAGCTAGACAACAAGAAGTATCCAGCCCTCCGGAATAAGCCAAAACAACTTTTTTATTTTTTTTAATCATACTTTGGTTACTAAATTATCTTTAAAAATATAGGCTAAAATTGCCTTAGCAGCATGATAACGATTGGCTGCTTGTAAAAAAATGGCCGAATTCTTGCCATCCATAACCGAATCGGTAATCTCCTGGCCCCGATGGGCCGGAAGACAATGCATTACTATGCAATTTTTATCGGCTTGCTGTAATATCTTATCATTGATTTGAAAACTTTTGAAAACTTTTTTTCTGATTTTGGCTTCCTTTTCTTTACCCATCGATATCCAGGAATCGGTATATAAAACATCGGCCGATTTAGCCGCTTCCAGAGGCGAATTAGTCAATGTTATTTTAGCGCCGGATTTCTCGCTATAGCTTTTAGCCAGTTCTAAGACATCCTTGGGCGGTAAATAAGCCTTAGGTGAAGCAATAGTTAAATTTCCTCCTAAAATCGAAAAAGCATAAAGTAAAGAATTACAGACATTATTTCCATCGCCAATATAAGCTACTTTTATCTTTCCTATTTGGCCCTTTAACTCCTCTATCGTCAGAATATCAGCCAGTACTTGCGAAGGGTGCGAAAGGTCGCTTAAGCCGTTTATTACCGGAATAGAAGAAAACTCGGCAAATTCTAAGATATCATTATGAGAAAAAGTACGTAGCACTACGGCATCAAGGTATAAAGAAAGAGTCTTAGCGACATCACTTACTTTTTCTCTCTC
>JAGOLA010000103.1 GCA_017994375.1 Candidatus Omnitrophota bacterium
TTTTTTCTTGTAAACAGTGTTCCCTGATATGCCATTTATAACTGTCACTGCCACTGCCACTGCCACTGCCACTGCCACTGCCGCTTGCCCTAAACCATTCCTCTTTCTTTCTTTATAGCCTCATAGACTAATACAGTATTTAATCCTTTAAAGTATTCTTTTATTCTATCTATTTCTTTTTTAGATAATGCTTTCACTCCACTTGGTCTTAAAGGAGTATTGATTTGCACCTCATCAGGGCTAATTTCTTTTGCTATTTGTGCTATCTCCTTCGCATATATCTTATTTTCTGGCATAAACATAATTTGCAGTGCTAATTTTCCTTTATATATATTCTTAAACTTTTTTATCGCGACAATAATATTTTCAAATAAAATATCTTGGAAAGGCTGATTAACTAATTCAAAAATATTCTGTGAAGAAGCATCAAGCTTAACTGCTACTAAATCAGTTAATAATAAGTCTTTCTGCACATCTTCTCTATATAATAAAGAAGAATTAGTCAAAACAGCTATTTTATTATTGCGTATTTTCTTTACTGCTCTTACCATCTCTCCTAAATTCTCAGCTAAAGTCGGCTCTCCGGCTCCGGAAAAAGTAATATAATCTATTTTCACTGGCGGTAATAAGCTCAATTCTTTAATAATGGCATCTACAGAAACAAAAATCTTTCTTTCGTCACTAAAAAATAGTGTTTCTCCTAATTGACAATAAATACAATCGAAATTACAAATTTTTTTACTTTGAGAAATCGGGTCTATACCTAAAGAACTACCCAACCTCCACGAAGGTACAGGTCCGTATATGTATTTAAAGTTTTTACTGTTAATTGGCATAAGTAATGATATGGTTTATTATTTCATTCATAATTTTTGCTGCTTGAGTTCCTTTAGCAAAATAAATAAAGGGTTATCGTAAATCACTAAACTTTTAAATATAAAATGATATTAAGCTTTTACTTTATCCCAAATCTGACGAATTTCATCTTTAACTGGCGAATTTCCGTACTCTATTATGGTTTTTCCTTCCACCATCGCTTCTACTATAGCCTTATCAAATCTAACCTTGCCTATCAATGTAATTTTATTTTTTAAACAATACCTCTCTATTTCTTCTGACATTTCAATATTTAAATCATACTTATTTATTACTAGTTTTACAGTAACGCCAAAATGTTTAGCTACATCTATAACTCTTATAGCATCGTGTAAACCGGATAAAGTCGGCTCGGTAATTACTAAAGCACAATCTATACCGGAAAGCGAGGCAATTACTGGGCATCCTATACCAGGAGCGCCATCAACAATTACCCAATCGTAATTATTCTTTTCTGCTAATTCCTTCGCCTGTTTTCTCACTAAAGATACTAATTTACCTGAATTCTCTTCTGCAATACCAAGTTTAGCATGTACCATAGGGCCAAAACGCGTCTGTGAAATAAACCACTCTCCAGAAATACTTTCTTCCATTGTTATAGCATTAACCGGACAAATATAACTACAAAAAGCGCAACCTTCACAAGAAACAGGGTCAACTACAAAATCCTGGCTTATAGCATTAAACCTACAAGTCACAATACACTTACCGCATTGTTGACAAATTTTTTTGTCAATGAAAGCCTTAAGCCCACTTTTAAATTCGTGACTTTCCTTGATATTTGGTTGTAATAATAAATGTAAATCTGCAGCATCAACGTCACAATCAGCCATAACTTTATTTTTTGCTAATGCTGCAAATGCACCCGTAATCACAGTTTTACCGGTACCGCCTTTTCCACTAATTACTACTATCTGTTTCATGCTTGTTATTCGAATTCAAGACATGAATATTACTAAAAAGTTGCTGAAATTCTTTTTTATATTCGGGAAACACTTTAACCATTGGTTCACCTTTAGAATAAGCCATCGCTATTTCTTTTTTAAATGGTATTCTCATCAAAACTGGAATATTTTCCCGACCGCAATACTCTTCGGTTTTACTATTTCCTAAATCCGAACGATTGATAACTACACCAAAAGGAATCTTCAATTTTCTTAAAACCTCTACAGCTAAAATCAAATCATTTAAACCAAACGGTGTAGGTTCGGTAACTAAAATACAAAAATCACTACCTTTAATTGACGTAACTACAGGACAAGATGTCCCTGGCGGAATATCAATGATTACGGTTTTATTAGGATTTCCGCTAGAGGCAGGTCCGTCTTCGACGCAAATATGCTCTTTTACCTGACGAATAAGCGGTGGAGACATAGCTTCACCAATGTTAAGCTTACCATGAACAAATTCCATATCTTTGCAACTACCTAATTCTATAACGCCGATTTCCCGATTGACTTCTTTTATTGCTTCTTGAGGACAAAGAGCGCTACAAGCGCCACAACCGTGGCACAACTGTTCAAATATCAAGGTAGTACCTTTTCTTTGATTTTGTTCAGGAATAATAGCTATAGCGTTATAAACACAAATTTTGGCGCACTTACCACAATAAAGGCATTTAGATTCATCGATTTTAGGGACAGGGATATAGGCTTTTTTCTGTTCTTTAATTTGGGGCTTAAGAAAAATATGAGCGTTGGGCTCTTCAACGTCACAATCCAAAAACTGAATATTATCTAACGATAAAGCTAAATTGACCGCAACGGTAGTTTTACCGGTACCGCCTTTTCCGCTGGCAACCGAAATAATCATATTAATTGATGGTAAGCAATCAAAACCTCTTGAAACTGGCTATTATATTTTTCTATTTTAAATCTTTTAGTAATCAAATATTTTTCTATATCTAATAATTTGACATGGCTAACTTGGTGCATAGATCCTTCCAAAGCATGAATTTTATCCATTAATGCAAAACCTTTTTGACTAAAATCGCTTAAAATTATTTTCCCTTCAAAGGAAATTATCCTGATAAATTCATCAATAACTTTATAAGGATTTATAAGATGATGCAAGGTATTAACAGAAAAAATAATATCAAATCTTTTATCTTCAAAGCTTAGATGTTCGCCATTTTCAATTTTAAAATCAACTAAATTATCTAATTCAAAGTATTTTAAATTAAGTTTAGCAAAGCTTTGCTCTTCTTCGGAAATATCGAAAGTAGTAAACCAATAACCTTGCTGGGCTAAAGTAAGCGTAAAATGACCTTTACCAGTTCCAGCTTCTAATATATCTCCGTAAATAGGCTGGGCTTTTTCTAAGATAAAAGTCCGTTCTTGATCGATATCATAACCAAAAGTATTGTATAGTGCTTTGCGCTCTAAATACTTTTGATGGTTTTCTGTAACTTGTTTTTCCAATGCCTATCCTATTCTCTTATCATCTTTGTACCGCATTTAGGGCAACTCATAGAGTAGCAAGGCACACCTGCCTGATGAGTTAATTTTGCACCACAAGCAGGACAAAGGCAATTTCCTGATGGACCTGTGCCTTGACGATTACCTCCCATTCTACCTCTGCCTTGCCCCATACCTCGACCTCTTCCTGTTACTGGCCCTTGCCCAAAAGGACCAGTTCCATCTCCTCTTGGCATATTTTACCCCCCCTTTTTTTTGATTTACTCTATTTACTCTTCCCCGGCATACCAAACTTTGAGCCCACACTTGGGCTTTGCGTTGCCTTAAACTCCCCTTTTTTATATTTCTCTATAGCCTCTTTAACTGTACCCGAGGCTCCAGTCAATATTTCTATTCCTGCTGCTTGCAATGTCTGAAAAGCGTTAGGCCCAACATTCCCGGTTACTACAGCTTTAACCTTTTTAGAAGCAACGAGTTGCGCTGATTGGATTCCCGCACCACCCATAGATTCAATATTCGGATTTTCAATAGCCTCAAACTGTAAATTATCGATATCTACAATAATGAAATACTGGCATCTACCAAAACGAGGATCAACTTTGGAATCTAAGCTATTTCCTTCAGAAGTAATACATATTCTTCCGCCAAAGGCGGATTTTTCTTTACTACACATATCGTTAAGACCTCCTTTAATACTCCTTTATTCTTTGTGGGGATGGTCGCATTCTTCTTTTTCTAAACCATAACCTTTACCTGCTCCAGGATTACAAAGACTTTCGCCACCTTCTAAAGTTCCTCTTCTAAGTTGCTCAATTACTTCATCGATTTTACCGCTTATTCCTACTATAGTTTTAATATTATAATCTTGGAAAAAAGAAACTGCCCGTCCACCCATTCCACCGGCAATGATACAATTTACGCCTTGTTGATGTAAAAAAT
>JAGOLA010000104.1 GCA_017994375.1 Candidatus Omnitrophota bacterium
CTCTAAAAGGACATGTTTTTTTGAAGCATGGAGAACAAGCTAAAGAGCTACACACTACCCTTTGCTTTGAAATTGCCTTGCCATATGGACCTGTCCAGCGAGAAGAAGTCGAGCCAAAAATTCCTATTGTTTTAGTATTAACAGCTACCCCTAGATGCATTAATCCAGAGTCATTACTGATTAATAAGAGCGATCTCTTAATGATCCCGGCGGTAGTAATGAGATCTGTTTGCCCGGTTAAATTAATTGCCTTCTCCTGCATCAGCTCTTTAATCTCCATAGCTAGCTCTTGCTCATTTGATGAACCAAGTATTGCAATTTTTACGTTTAATTCTTTAGCTAAAGTATCTGCAAGGCTAGCGAAATACTCAAGCGGCCAGCGTTTAGCTGGACCATAGAGTGCGCCCGGCGCAATAGCAATAATACTCTCGCTGGAACCAATGCCATATTGATACAAAATTTTTAAACTACGCTCACTAATCTCGTCCGAAAGCCTTAAAAACACTTCTTTATAAGAAGGCTCTATATTGCATAGGCGAACAAGCTCTAAATAACCGTCAATCATATGTTTCTTAGTAATATCCGAAAATTTGTATTTTAAACTCTTAGTTAAAAGAAAACCGCGGCCTTTAACAGCATAACCGACTCTTTTCGGTATTTTTAATAGATAAACTAACAGCGCCCAGCGGAAAGAATGCGGAAGAATAATTGCTAGATCGAACTTTATCTTTTTAATCTTTAAGGCAAGGTCAATGTAACCGGATAATGGCGTTCGTTTGTTGAAGATATCAAATAGCCAAACTCCATCCGAAAAAGCTTCTTCTTGCCACAAGCTCGCAAGATGTGGTCTAGCAATTAAAATAATTTTAGAATCTGGGAATTGCGCACGGATGGAGCGAACCAAAGGCATGGACATAATCGTATCCCCTACCCAATTTGGCGCAAAAATTAGTATTTTCAATTGTTTTATATTAGGAGCCATTAGATTTAAATATTTGAGATTATTATATCAAATCTACGTTGCATTTATAGTCTTATATAAACCTAGAAACTGCTTGCTAAAGTAGCGTCATTACAATATATTAAATACAAATGAAGAACGTTAACTGCTTAATCTGCAAAAGCGAATCCTGCGACCTACTCTTTCAATTAAAAGAAACCAGAGTAGTCAAATGCCGTAAATGTTCCTTTGTATATATGAACCCGCGGCAAGATGATCAGGAAATCTTAGGCCTTTATAATAAAAATTATTTTAAGAGTAAAGAACCTAGACACTTTGGTTATGCTGACTATATTACACAGCGCTCAAACTTTCACAAAACATTCGAGCTCAGGCTGCGCTTGCTCTCTAAATTCAAAAATCCAGGGAAAATACTCGATATAGGTGCTGGCCCAGGATTTTTTGTAGAAGTAGCGCAAAAAAATGGCTGGGAAGCTTATGGAATAGATATATCGGAAGAAATATCTACCTATGCAAAAGATAAGCTTGGTATAGCAAATATATTAAATGGGAATTTCTCCAGCAGCTTCGACGACAAGGATTATTCACGTTCTTTTGACGCAATCACTATGTGGGAATACTTAGAGCACTCCTTAACACCTGAAGAAGACCTTAAAAAAGCTTCCTGGATGTTAAAGGACGATGGCATACTGGTAATCGAAACACACGATATCGAAAGCTGGTGTGCAAAAATATTTAAAGAGAAGTGGTGGCACCTTACGAAATACAAAGAACACATCTATCATTTCTCGGTAAAAAGCCTAAACAAAATCTTAGAAAAGAACGGCTTTAAGGTTATTCTAATCACTCCACGCTACTGCGGAAAATTCGTCAATATCGAGTTTTTGATCGAAAGATCACACCTATTAGGAGCAAATTTCCAAAAATTAGTTTCTTTCCTGTTTACTCCTATTAGAAATCTTCCACTATACCTGAATCCCTGGGATGAGATGATCGTAATCGCAAAAAAAGTATAGATTACTATCTCTCAAAGAGCAATAGACCAGACCCCAAAAACTGCTCATGTTTGATTAACTTCAATCTTTTACTTAAATAATCAATGAGCTCCTTATCAGGAATTTTATGAGCAAAAATAAACCAAATAAATTTATTATTATTCTCTTCGATAACTTTCTTAATTAATGGTAAATCTTTTTTACAACCAACGTTAATATCAATTCTTCTCTGGGAACCTAAGCGTTTAAAATAATAATTTAAAAAATCCTCGTGCCAAGCATAGCCAATGATTAATGAATCCTTATATTCAGTTTGCTTAATTACAATCTCATTAACCGCTTCCCTAATTTGCTCTTTTTGAGGCTTGGCATAATATTCTTTAGCATAAACAAGTTGAGCAAAAAATGTAATTATAAGAAGAACGACAATGATAACTTGTGTTTTTAGCCTTCCGAAAATCTGGGTAATTGCACGAGCGAACAAGAGATACGCCGCAGGCAAAGAGACAATTAAATTTCTATTATTAAAGATGGGGACAAAAAGTTTCGAAAAAATATAAGCTCCGGCAATAGGAAGAATCAGCCAGGCTAGACAAATTAGCGTAGAACGAAATGCCAAAATTTTATTTTTTTTGTTTCTGACCTGACGCACAGCCTTAAAAAACCAGAAAAAATAAAATGCTGCAACGAACACAAGTAGTGCATCCGACCTATTAAATACGAACCTAAAATAATCAAAAATGCTTAGAGGTGATGGCGATACAATCCAATTTACCTCATGCAAATTATTTTTTAATTGATAAATCATCGCCGGTAACCACGGGACAAAAGCAAGAAAAATAGCAGCATAAAAACAAAGAATAGCATTAAAACGTCTCATTTCGTTCTTAGAAATTAATAATGCCGCTATGCACTGTAAAACAACGAAAAATAAACCAAAATAATGTAGATATGAAACTGAAATCGCTGAAATAATATACGCTGAAACTATTTTAACGTTTAAAACAGTGCTTTGGATAATCTTTATCCAGAAATATACCGTTATAAGAGAAAAAAGTAGTAAAAAAGAATACATGCGCGCTTCCTGACTATAATAAATAGGCGCCCACAAAAAGGCCATAAAGGCTGCCGAAATCAGCCCTTCTCTTGAAGAATAAAGTAACCTACCGACAAGAAAAATTAGATAAATTGCCAAGATACCGGCGGCCAGAGAAGGAAACCGTAAAACGTATTCAGAATCACCAATATACCGTTCAATAAGATACAAAAAAGAATGGTACCCAGGAGGGTGCATATCTGAAGAAATTACTTTATTTATAACCGTGGAAAAACAAGTTGAGCTGCTTCTCCACCAACTATCTAACTCATCATTCCAGAGTGAATTACTCCCGAGATGAACTAACCTTAGAATGCCTCCAGCAAAAATAATAAATAATAAAACAGCAATCTCTTTTTTAATAGTTAGTTTTTTTCTATTAATTACCGACATAGCGTTTTCTTTTTAAAAATTACCGGTCGCGTTTAACCATAAAATTCCTTAATTTACTCTGAGCAACCACAAGGCCATTTGCGTCAATTGCCGATATCCACCAATATATTTTGCCTCTACCATAGAATCTAAAAGGAAAGAGCTTAGGCTCCGTAAATAGGTTAACGTGAACAACCCCTGAATTACTCTCCATAATTTTAAATCTATGTTTGATAGGAATAAGGTCGGTTAAAATTACAAGGCTAAAATTACGATAAGATCCGGGTTTAAAGACTATATCTTTTTCGAAATTGTTATTATCTATTGAGGCTAGATTCTCCGGGGATAGAACTTCAATCTCCGGCAAATTATCACCCTTAAAGTCTTCAAAAGATAATACTTGAATCGATTGAGACCCTTCATTCCAAGAACAAAAAGTTTTTTTATCACTCGATAGAAATAACGGCCTTAATTCGCTTAAGTTTAACTTAGGCAAAGGATACACGCGCGCCTTATCTCTTACAAAAGGCCTATCTAAAGCATCACTAATACCTATTTGATATCTCGGAGCAAGATTAATCTTACCTGATTGATCAGAAACATAAGCCGGATAATCTAAAAGAAATACTGTTCCGGAAGAACCGCCGGATTTATAAAGATCAATCAATTGTTTTTGAATTAAACGTGCCGAATCGGCGGCATATTGATATTTACCGATATGCTGAAAAAGTAAAAATGAATAATAAAACAGTATCAGAGAGATACAGCCTAACCCGATTAAAT
>JAGOLA010000105.1 GCA_017994375.1 Candidatus Omnitrophota bacterium
AGTTAGCACATGGTTCTTTGCGCTTCAGCTTAGGTAGGGATAATACCCAGCAGGATATTGACAAGGTATTGGAAATATTGCCACCGATAGTAGAAAAACTTAGAAGCATGTCTCCTTTTTGGAATAACAAAAAAAATTAAATTTTATGTCTTTAGAACAAGAAATATTAAAATTAAAGAAAAAACGCGATGCAGTTATCTTAGCTCATAACTATCAGATTTCTGCTATCCAGGATATTGCTGATTTTGTAGGAGATTCTTTAGAGCTTGCCAAAACAGCTAAGAAAGCCGAAAAAAGTACCATAGTTTTTTGCGGAGTAAAATTCATGGCCGAAACTGCCAAGATACTTTCGCCCGAGAAAAAAGTGCTTTTACCTTCTTTGGACGCCGGTTGCCCCTTAGCTGATATGATCGAGCCTAGCCAGCTGCTAGAACTTAAGCAGAAGTACCCTAAAGCACAGGTGGTAAGTTACGTTAATACTTCTGCCGAAATAAAAGCTTTAAGCGATGTCTGCTGTACTTCTAGCAATGCTGTTACGGTGGTTAAGAATATACCTTCGGATATGGTTATTTTTACTCCGGACAGAAATTTAGGCTGGTGGGTTAAAAAAAATGTTCCGGATAAAAAATTAATAATTTGGAAAGGATTTTGTTTAGTACATGAGTATTTTTCTTTAGAAGATTTGCGGGCTGCACGGAAAGCGCATCCCGATGCCGAGATTCTAGCGCATCCAGAATGCCGAAAGGAGATTTTGGAGGAGGCAGATTTCGTGTTTTCTACTTCCGGAATGTTAAAGCATGCCCAGGAGTCTTCGGCTAAAAAATTTATTATCGGAACCGAAGAAGGGCTTATTTATCGGCTCAAAAAAGAAAACCCTCAAAAGATATTTTATTCTTTAGGTCCGGCAAGAACATGTATAAATATGAAAAAAACAACTCTTAGAGACTTATACAACGCTTTAGATAAAGAAGATTGCCAGATAGAGTTAGATTCGGATATAATAAAGAAAGCGTCCCAAGCTTTAGAAAGGATGGTCAAATATGTCTAACGGTTATACGGAAAAAGTTTTAGATTATTTTCGTAATCCGCGTAATATGGGCAAGATAGAAAATCCCGACGGCATCGGAAAAGTAGGCAATCCGGTTTGTGGCGATGTCATGTGGATATATATAAAAGTAGCCGATAATCGCATAATTGACTGCAAGTTTGAAACTTTTGGTTGTGTGGCTGCGATAGCCACCTCATCGATATTAACCGAATTAGCTAAAGGGAAAACTCTCGAAGAGGCTTTACAAATAACCAACAAGGATGTTGCCAAAGAATTGGGAGGCCTTCCGCAAATTAAAATGCACTGCTCGCTGTTAGCAGCCGATGGCCTTAAAGCTGCGATAGAAGATTACCGCAAGAAAACCCCTTAAATTACCATCTCTATTTTTAGCCGTAGGTAGTTTTATAGAAACGATAGTGTAATGAAAAAGAAAGTGGCAATAGGATTAAGCGGAGGCATAGACTCCAGCGTAGCGGCATTCCTTCTTAAAAAACAAGGTTGGGATGTTATTGGCTTTACTCTAAAATTTTACCCTCAAGAAAATCGTTGTTGTGATTTAGAGAGCCTTTATCAAGCTCAACGACTTTGTCATAAACTTGATATTGCTCATTATGTTTTTGATGTCGGCAAAATTTTTAAAAAAGAAATTATTAATTATTTTATCGATACTTACCTTAGAGGATTAACCCCTAACCCTTGCGCTTACTGTAATAAACTTATTAAATTCGGCCTTTTTTTTCAAAAAATACGTTCTTTAGGCTTCAAATATTTAGCTACCGGACATTATGCCAATATAAGTTATTGGAGAGGAAATTATTTTTTTAAAAGGGGTCGTGATCCTAAGAAGTCGCAAGAATATTTCTTATCGCTAGTTAGCCCGGATAATTTGAAATATTTAATATTTCCGCTCGGTCATTATAAAAAAAGTAAAGTTAAGCAAATCGCTAAAAAAGAAAATATTATGTTTAAAGAGCGTCGGGAAAGCCAAGATGCCTGCTTTATTAATAATGTTGATTATTCGGAGTTTATTAAGAGTAACTTAACCGATGATAACGAATATTACGGGAATATCCGTCATATAGACGGAAAAATTCTTGGCCGGCATAAAGGCATATATTATTATACTTACGGCCAAAGAAGCGGTCTCGGAATTTCCTGGGAAAAACCGCTTTACGTAGTTAAAATAGATAAGAAAACTAAAGAAATTATCGTGGCTGAAAAAGAACTGCTTAAGAAGAGTGTTTTTAAAGTAGGTTGTCTTAATTGGTTTATTCCTAAGCCCAAAAAAATATCTAACCTTAGGGGTTTGGCGGTTAAAGTCCGCTACAACAGTATAACCACGCCTTGTACTTTAAATTTTTCGAAAGAGGATATTACGGTTATATTAAAGGATGAAGTTGATTCGATAGCTCCCGGACAGATAGCAGCTTTCTATTATAAAGATTTGTTATTGGGAGGAGGAGTAATAACCGGTAACTAGAATAGTTTTAATTAGCGGCTTATAAGCTTTATGTTATAATAATTTAGGAAAATAAAACTATAAAATGCCTAGAAAAGACATCGATTTATCAAAAATATCCGAAGAAGAGCTGCTTAATTCACGCATTTGCGATTTACCTTTGAATATTGACGGGACCTGGCTTAAAGAGTGCATAGAAGGTTTATACCGGGACCTGGAACGAAAGAATATCAAATTTAGACCTTCTTGTTATCTAGCCGACGAATGGCTTGCTCCCGATAAAGAACCGTTAATAGGAATACCATTTTTTTTGGTCCATCCGACTCTCATTAAATTAGAAAGAAAGATGATGCTTGATGCCGAAGGCGATAACCAGAACTGGTGCATGAAATTACTTCGTCATGAAGCCGGTCACGCTATAAATTATGCTTATCAACTTTATCGAAGAAAACGTTGGCAGAAGATTTTCGGAAAGTTTTCTAAAGAATATAAAGATACTTATCGTTTTCGTCCTTACAGTAAAAGTTTTGTCCGGCATCTTGAGGATTTTTACGCCCAACACCATCCCGATGAAGATTTCGCCGAAACCTTTGCGGTTTGGCTTACTCCGGATTTAAATTGGCAGGAACAATACAAAGGTTGGAAAGCCGCTATAAAGCTTCATTATGTAGATAAACTGATGCAGGAAATAGCCTCGAAAGATCCTTTAATAGAAAACGGCCGTAAATATTGGGAAGCTGCTAAAATGAAGATAACCTTAAAGAATTTTTACCGTAAAAAAAGAAAATCTTATGCTGTTTATTTCCCTGATTTTCACGATTCTAATTTGAAAAAAATATTTTTAAATTCAGGAATAGAATCTTATCAAGAACCGATATCGAAAGATTTGTCAACTGCAAGCAATAAGCCCCTACAGATTTCGGCCTGGGAAATCATTAAAAAATATAAAAAAAATATTTTAGATACGGTTGCAGGATGGACCGGTGAACGAAAGTATATCGTTAATGAATTATTAGAAACTCTGATTAAGCGAGCTAAAGAGCTAAAATTAAAGTCTGATAAGTCGGAATATTTAGTTATTATGGAAATTTCAGCTTATATTACGGCTTTAATGATGAATTATTCTTATACCGGAGGATTTAGAAAAGAGCCTTAAAAAGTTATAAAAAGGTAGATAGTGAAGAAATTAAATATTCTGTTATTATTCGATACCCCTTATTTTACTCCCCGCGGCTATGATTTTAAAAAAGAATTTGCCGATCCGGATTGGGATACTGAGAATGATGTATACAAAGCTTTAGTAGCTAACGGCCATAAGGTGACGCTTCTAGGTTTATACAATAATATTGATATTTTATCCGAAGAGATCCGGCAAAATAAGCCGGATATAGTATTTAATCTGGCAGAAGTTTTTAATCAAAAGTCACATTTGGATAAAAATGTAGTAGCTTTGTTAGAGATGTTGGAAATACCTTATACCGGAGCATCTCTTCCCAATATGCTAGTTTGCGGCGATAAGGCTTTAAGCAAAAAGATTTTAAGTTTTCATAAGATAAAAGTGCCCAATTTTTATACTTTTTATAAAGGCCACCGTATCTGGCTGCCTAAAAAACTTAAGCTTCCTTTGATAGTAAAGTCTCTTA
>JAGOLA010000106.1 GCA_017994375.1 Candidatus Omnitrophota bacterium
GATCTAAAGGATACTAACGCCGGTATTAAAACTATGGATCAGACTTTACAACAGATTGGCTGTGATTCCAAAGACCTTAATCAAAGTCTATTTAAATTAGCTTCTTTCTTAGATGAAATAGAAAGACATCTAGACCTAAAAAGATGAGGGTGCTGCTTGCGAATCTACCTTGGTTTATAAATAATAGGTATGGCGTACGAGCAGGTTCAAGATGGCCTTTTACATCTTTTCCTGAAAAAGACGGAAAGATCCACTATATCCCTTTTCCTTTTTTTTTGGCCTATGCCACTTCTCTTTTAAAACAAAAAGGGAAAACCGCTGAGTTAATCGATGCTATTGCTGAAGGCTTGACCGAAGAAGAGTTTATTAAGAAAGCGATAGCTTATAATCCGGATTTAATAGTAGTTGAAACTTCAACACCCTCTTTGAATAACGATTTAGCTATAGCAAAGAGTTTAAAAAACACTTTAGCTAATCTTAAAATTATTTTCTGTGGTCCGCATCCCAGCGTTTATCCTTCGCAGATATTAAAAGATAATAAATTTATTCACTACATAATGGTTGGAGAGTATGAATATACTCTATTAGAGTTGATGGATAGCTTAGAAAAAGGATTAAATTTGAATTCAGTATTAGGGTTAGCCTATCGGGATAGCGATAATATAAAAGTTAATAGGCGTCGGTCAACTATTAATGACTTAGATGGTCTACCTTGGCCTTATCGAGATAGGCTTACTATTTATAGATATAATGATGGTTTTGCAGATTTACCGCTTCCTAACGTTCAAATTTGGGCCAGCCGGGGATGCCCTTACCAATGCACTTTTTGCCTTTGGCCCCAAGTAATATACAATGAGCACAAATATAGAAAGAGAAATCCCAAGAATGTTGTTGATGAAATGGAATATCTGATAAAAAATTTTGGCTTTAAAGCGGTATATTTTGACGACGATATATTTAATGCTGAAAAAAAACAAGTTTTAGCTATTTGTGACGAGATAACACGTAGAAATATTAAAATTCCTTGGGCTATAATGGGTATTACCTCTCTTATGGATAAAGAACTTTTAACTGAATTGGCCAGAGCCGGATTATATGCTATAAAATACGGGGTAGAATCTGCAGATTCTGAAATATTAGCATCTTGTCAAAAAAGTATAGACTTAGAAAAGTCAAAACAAATAATTAATATTACTAAACAATTAGGGATAAAAGTCCATCTTGCTTTTTGTGTAGGGCTTCCCGGTGAAACTAGAAATACTGTACAAAAAACTGTTGATTTTATACATAATATTAGACCCGATTCTTTACAAATATCTTTAGCCACGCCTTTCCCGGGTACGGAGTATTTTAATTACTCTAAGAAAAATAATTGGTTACTTTCGGAAGATTGGGATAACTTTGACGGTAATTATAAGGCTAATATAAATAGCGATGAGTTAAAGGCCGAAGAATTAGACCAAATTATAGTTAATCTTCGTAAAGAGTTTAAACTCTAAAGCCAAGGTAAGATATCATTTTATGTCTAAAAAAAGAGTATTAATAATCAAATTAGGTTATACCGAAACTTTGGACAATTCTTTGAGTTTAACTACTAGTCTAGGAGATGTTTTAAGAACTACTTTTATTTTACATTTTTTCAAAGATAGCCATGTTACCTGGTTGGTTGATAGCAAAGCCCGGCCTTTATTAGATGATAATAAATATATAGCCAGAGTTATAGAGTATAATCCCGAATCAATAAATTTCCTTAAAAAAATTAATTTTGATATTGTAATAAATTTTGAGAAGTTACCGGAAATTTTTTCTTTATTAGGCTATTTGAATTCTAAAGAATATTTTGGATTTGGATTAAATGAGTTTAGCAGTAACGGGAAGAACCACCATAAGGAGATAAAACGTTTGGTTAGTTTAAGCCAGGATACAAACCAGAGAAGGAAAAATAAAGATTATTGGCAGACTATTTTAGCCGAAGCTCTAGGTCGAACTTGGCAGGGCGAGGAATACATATTGGGATATAGGCCAAAAACTTCCCAAACTTTTGACGTAGGATTTAATTGGGCCGCTAGCAATAAGTGGACTAATAAGATATGGCCAAAAAGTTATTGGCAAAAATTAGATTCTTTGCTTAAAGACCGCTTTTCTATTTCCTGGCAAAAAGGTTTGGATAGCCTTTATGATTATATTGATTGGATAAACTCTTGCCGTTTAATCGTAACTTCCGATAGTTTAGGCCTGCATTTAAGCCTTGCGCTTAAGAAAAAAATCGTTGCTCTTTTTGGCCCTACTTCTCATAAAGAGATATATTTTTATGGTTGTGGTACTTTCGTATTACCGGATTCTCCTTATAATTGCATACCTTGTCTTAGGTCAATATGTAATAAAGAACGCCAATGTTTAGAATATATTTATCCCGAGAAGGTTAAAGAAAAGATTGAGGATGAATTTAGAAAAAATACAACTTCCTCCAAATTATAATTATATAGCCTGTTTTTTGACTTTAGACTGCAATTTAAAGTGCGATTATTGTATAAATTGGCACAGTGGGATAAAGAATAATAAATACCCTCTTATTTCAGGAAAAAAATGGGTAGAGGCATTAAACCGTTTAATTTCTCGTCCAGATTTACCTGTCACTTTGCAGGGTGGAGAACCGGGATTACACCCTGATTTTATCTGGTTAATCAAAAATATAAAAGAAGATTTGAATATAGATATTTTGACTAATCTTACTTTTGATGTCGATAAGTTTATCTTACAAATTAAACCAAGCCGTTTGAGCAGAAACGCCCCTTACCCTAATATCAGAGTAAGTTACCATCCTGGTTATATGAATTTAGAGATACTTATAAAGAAAGTTTTAAAGCTACAGGCTGCCGGATTTTCGATAGGTATTTTTAGTGTGTTACACCCTAAGCTAGAAAAAGAGATTTCTTTGGCCGAAAAGAAATGCCAGGATTTAGGTATTGATTTTAGAACCAAAGAATTCTTAGGTTGGTTTAATAATAAATTATATGGGACTTATCGCTATCCGGGAGCAGTGGGAAGTAGCCATCAAAAAAAGTGCCTTTGCCGCACTTCAGAGCTAATTATCGGGCCGGATGGTAGTGTTTTCCGTTGCCACCACGACCTTTACGAAAACTTTCCATCAGTGGGGAATATTTTAAACCCAGATTTTATTATTAAAGATATATTTAAAAAATGCAGCCAATTTGGAAACTGCAATCCTTGCGATATTAAAACAAAGACCAACCGTTTTCAGATTTTTGGGCATACAGCAGTAGAAATTAAGTGTTTGGAATGAAATTCATACCGATGCCAAATATCTTATATAGAGGAAAAATCATACCCCGAAGAAAAATACACTTTATAGAAGGCGAGCTTTATTTAGCGGTAAAAAACCTTTTTAGAAAAAATATTTTTGTTCAAGACACTATACCTTTATTTGAAAACAAATTTTCTGATTTTATAGGGGTGAAACACTCTTTAGCTGTAAGTTCAGGTCGTTTTGGTATGGAACTCATACTTAGGGCGCTCAACCTTAATAGAGGAGACGAAATAATTATTCCTGCTTATACTTTAGGTAATTTGGCTGCTATAATCAAATCTTTGGGTTTGGTGCCGATTCCTGCCGATATAAATTTAGAGACGTTTAATTTAGATCCGGAATCAATAGTAAAACGGCTTAGTAGTAAAACACGAGTTATCTTAGCAACTCATATATTCGGAGTACCTTGCGATATTGATAAAATCATCGAAATTGGTAAAAGCAAATCTTTATATATTATTGAAGATTGCGCTCATTCTGTAGGGTCCGAATTTAAAAGCAGAAAAACTGGTTTTTTCGGGTTAGCTTCTTTTTTCAGTTTCGAGGTAATAAAACCCCTCAATACTTATGGCGGAGGAATGATAGCTACCAATGATGAATTTTTAGCCGAGAAAGTACGAAAAATTTATTTTTCTCGCAGGGTTAAGGATGAGATTCCTTTTAGGAAAATTTGGCCAGCTTTTTTAGAAAATTATCTATTGCCTGTAGCTTTATCTTACCCTTTACTTTATTTATTGAGCTTACCAGCTTTAAATAAAGCTATTTATAATATTTACCGCAAGTTACAAAAAGCATCAAGTATTGTATCTTTTAGCAA
>JAGOLA010000107.1 GCA_017994375.1 Candidatus Omnitrophota bacterium
CCTTATACTTTAATATACCCTTTTTTAGCCTCTTTTTGCAATGCTAAAGCCGCTAAAAAGCGGCTTTTTTGAAAGCGTTTACTTTCTTATAAATAAGTAGTATTTTTTTTCACCTTATGCTAAAATAATGCATTAAAAGAAAAGGTTATGTTAAGGGAACCAAAAGAAAAAAGAGTTGATAAACGTATACCTTGCGACTTAGAAGGAGTTTACATATCGCCGGATAAGTTTCCCCACCGGATAAGATGCAATAACATCAGCCTTAAAGGAGTAGGATTAGTTTCTTCAGCTCCTTTACCGGTAAATAATCAAGCTACTCTTATAGTTTCTACTAAAACCGTCAATCCGGTACTATTAGAAGGTAAAGTTTGCTGGTGCAAAGAAGCCTTAGATAAATGGGGCGCCGGTATAAACTTCAATAAAGAACTTTCCTTTGATCTTAAGAGCCTAATATAGAATTCGGCATTTATGGGGCGTTTTACCTTAAGACGGCTACTTTTTTCTTTGCCTTTATTATTAGGCATAACTTTTTTGACCTTTCTTTTCATTCAAATTGCTCCCGGCGACTTCTTGGATAATCTACGTCTTAATCCCCAAATATCCAGAGATACTTTACGTTTATACCAAGAAAAATTCCATCTGGATAAACCTTTCTTTATCCAGTATTTAGTCTGGTTAAAAAATATCTTGCACGGAGATTTCGGCTACTCTTTTTCCTATAAGGCGCCGGTTTTAGCGGTAGTATCTTCAAGGTTATTCAATACTTTCATCCTTTCTTTGTCTTCTTTAATTTTTACCTGGTTATTTGTTATTCCTTTGGGAGTAGTTGCAGCTTTGAATAAAAATAAACTTATCGATAGGTTATTATCTTTTTTTTCTTACCTGGGTATCTCTGTACCTACTTTCTTTTTAGCCTTTATCCTTTTATTCTTAGCTACCTTCACTGGCTGGATTCCTTTAGGTGGAATGCGTTCGATAAGATTTGAAGAGTTTAGTTTATTAGGAAAATTTTTTGATATCATAAAACACTTAATTATTCCGACTATAGTTTTATCTTTGGGCAGTATCTGTATATTACAAAGAATAATGCGGGCCAATCTCTTGGAAGTTTTAGGCTCACCCTATATTTTAGGCGCAAAAGCCAGAGGCTTAAGCCGTTTAAGGATAATTTACATCCACGCTTTGAAAAACGCCTTAAATCCTATGATTACTATTTTTGGTTACCAGTTTTCCGCTCTTTTAAGCGGAGCAGCTTTAGTAGAGATTATAATCGGCTGGCCAGGCTTGGGAGTAGTGACTTTAGAAGCGGTGCGTTCTCAAGATATTTATTTGGTAATGGGCTCGGTCTTATCCGGTGGATTTCTGCTCATCTTAGGCAACCTTTTAGCCGATATTTTATTAGCTTTTTTTGACCCCCGTATCAGATTTGAAAAGGACCGATGATTTTAACAAAACTATTAAAAAATAAATTTGGTTTTTTTGCTTTTCTAGTCTTAAGCTTTCTTTACCTTGCGGTTATCTTTGCGCCTTTCTTTGTTCCTTACCGCTACGATGAAGAAGATGCTTTTTATTCTTATGCTCCGCCGGCAAAAATTCACTTCTTTAGTCAAAATAAAAGCACCCCCTTTGTTTATGGTTCGGATTATAAAATAAATGAGTATTACCAGCGTGTTTATGAAGAAAATAAGAATAAAGTTTTACCAATTAGGTTTTTTGTTAAGGGTTTTAAGTATAAATTACTGGGATTTTTTGAGGTTGATCGTCATCTTTTTGGAGTAGAAGGAGGAAAAATATATTTATTAGGAGCTGACTTAAAGGGAAGAGATATTTTTTCGCGTATTCTTTACGGAGGTAGAATTTCTTTGTCTATTGGTTTAATAGGCGCTTTAATATCACTTTCCATAGGCTTGATTATCGGCGGTATTTCCGGGTATTTCGGCGGTAAAATAGATAATTTTATAATGAGGGTTTGTGAAATGATAATGATGGTGCCTTCTTTTTATCTTATGTTAGCTCTGCGGGCTTCTTTTCCGCCTAATTTGACTTCCAGCCAGGTTTACCTTTTGATTATCATTATCATGTCTTTTATCGGCTGGGCCTCTACAGCCAGAATTATCAGAGGCATGGCTATTTCTTTACGTGAAAATGATTTTGTTTACGCTGCCCGGACTTTAGGCTTGGGAAATTTTAAGATCATTATCCGTCATATTTTGCCACATACTTTATCTTATGCTTTGGTAGCCGTAGTTTTGAGCATCCCTTCTTATATTTTAGGCGAGGCTGCTTTAAGCTTGATTGGCTTAGGAATTCAGGAGCCACAAGCCAGTTGGGGAAACTTATTAAGTTCAGCTATGGGCATAATTAATATCCGTCTTTTCCCTTGGATACTTACTCCGGGGTTATTTATTATAATTACGGTTATTGCCTTTAATATTTTAGGCGATACTTTAAGAGATATTCTGGATCCCAAAAGAAAAATATTATGATTTTAGAGGTAAAGAATTTAAGCGTTTCTTATCAAACTAAAGAAGGGTTTACAGAAGCTTTAGATAAGGTTAGTTTTGAGCTTAAAGAAGGCGAAATCTTAGGCTTGGTGGGTGAGTCCGGCTGCGGTAAAAGCACTTTTGCTTATTCTGTTTTAGATTTACTTTCTCAGGATACTATCAAAAAAGGAGAAATTATCTTCGATAGAGAGAATATTTTCAATTTAAGCCCAAAAGATTTAGAAAATTTAAGAGCTAATAAAATCGGTTTGATTTTTCAGGAGCCGGCCAGCACTTTTAATCCGGTCTTAAGCATAGAATATCAGTTTAGGGAAATTTTAAAGAATAAGCTTAAAATAAGAGAAAATAAAAAAATAGAAAAGATTATTTTAGAAGCTTTAGATAAAGTCCGCCTACCCGATGCCGAAAGGATAATCAAAAGCTATCCCCATCAGCTAAGCGGCGGGCAACTACAAAGAGTAGCCATTGCGATGGCAATCTCGCTAGGACCTAAAATCTTAATTGCTGATGAACCAACTAGCTCTTTAGATGTGACTATCGAAAGCCAAATCGTTAATTTATTCAAAGATTTGAAAGAACAACTTAATTTAACTATTATTTTTATTACTCACAATTTAGATTTAGTAAAAGCATTATGCGATAGAGTAGTGGTTTTATATCAAGGTAGAGTGCTTGAAATAAGCGATGTTAAAGAACTATTTATCAACCCTAAAGATAGCTATACCAAAGAACTATTGGTTTCTTTAAAGGAAATAGAAGAATAATGGAAAAAGAGATTTTGGAAACTAAAAATCTACAAGTTTATTTTCGCCAAAAAAGAAAAGTTATTAAAGCTTTAGACGGTATAGATCTTACAGTAAGAGAGGGGTTTATAACTTCTTTAGCCGGAGAAAGCGGTTGCGGCAAAACTACTTTAGCCAAAACAATATTAGGATTTTATGCTCCTAAAGAGGGAAATATTTATTTTAAAGGAGTAGACATTTCCCAAAAGAACAATGAAGAGTTATTGCGCCGTAACATTCGGATTGTTTTTCAAAATCCTTTCTTAAGTATTGATCCGCGTTATACAGTATTTTCCGTACTTTTCGAGGCTTTAAGCGCAGAGAAAAAAGTCAAGAAAAAAGAGGCTCTGGAAATATTAGAAAAAGTTTTAAAAGAAGTAGAGCTTAGCAAAGATGTTATGTTTCGGTTTCCCCATCAGCTAAGCGGCGGGCAAATTCAAAGAATTTGCATAGCCCGAGCCCTAATTAATAATCCTTCTTTAGTAATTTTGGATGAGCCGACTTCCAGCTTGGATATTACTACTGCCGTCAAAATAATCCGGCTGCTTAAGGATATTCAACAGCGCCTCGGAATTACTTTTTTATTTATTTCCCATAATTTACGCCTCTTACGTAAGATTTCCGATTACTCTTATATTATGTACTACGGGAAAATTATCGAATCCGGTCCGGCCGAATTAGTCTATAAAAATCCCTTACATCCTATCAAAAAAGGAGAAATTATCTTCGATAGAGAGAATATTTTCAATTTAAGCCCAAAAGATTTAGAAAATTTAAGAGCTAATAAAATCGGTTTGATTTTTCAGGAGCCGGCCAGCACTTTTAATC
>JAGOLA010000108.1 GCA_017994375.1 Candidatus Omnitrophota bacterium
GATAGTGTCCGACCAATAAGAAACTCTTTGTTGTAGGGAAAAATAAGGCTTAGTTATCTTTAAGGAATTATTGGATCTTAGGACAATTATACTTATTGTTAATAGTAATAATACCAAGATAAGAAGAAGCGTTTTGCGGTTTATTTTTCGGGTTACGGTAAAAAAAATAGTTAAAGAAACAAGAAGAGTAAGCCAAGCCCCTAAGGATTTAGTATAAAAAAGGCTCACCAGACAGATAAATATTCCCAAAGTCAAAATTAATTGCGAAGTTTTAGCTTTCTTTTCGGATAAGAGGTTAATTATTAAAAATATTATCATTATCAGATAACCGCCTAAAAGGTTAGAGGTTATAAAAGGGGAGAATGCCCGGTTAGCTGTTAAAAATTCGGTTGCAAAAGAATAATCTATCTGTTGTTCTGATAAATAAGAAAGTACGGAATTGGAAAGTACAAAAAAGGCACGTAAACTATAAACTGCAGCTAATATTCCGCCGATTGTCAAAGCGCCGATTAATATCTTTTCTTCCTTATCATTAGAGGCGTAAGCTAAATAGAATAATAAAAATAAAAATAGATAATTAGCGCTAGTGCTTAAAGCGTTGTCGGAGCGAGAAAACAGCAGGGACGATATTATTATACTTAAGAATAGTGCTATAACTATTAAGATTGCTAAATTTGATTTGATCTTTTGTAAGTTCAATAGTGCTATCCTTTGAGAAAGAAATCTCCTAATTTTAGCTCGGTGGACTCGGTTTATTTTTTTGTGGATAAGTAGATATATTATGCTAAAGCCAGTAAATATTAGATTAGTAGTTATTTGAGTTTTAGCAGAAATAAAGGTTGTTAATAAGGGAAAGATAAGAAGATAGGCTATAATTACTTCTCGCATTAGTCTGTTATTTACTAATTTTTATTAAAAATGGAATGCCTTTTAATAGAATCAAAAGATGCTTAATTAAAAGAGAAAAAGCCCCTTCTTTTTTAGCCAACATTTTTAAAAATTTGTTATAGTTATCTAAAACGTTGATCCCTTCATCTAAGGTAAGTTTATTACTGCTATAATTTGCTTTAGCGTAAGCATAGGTTAAATCTAAAAAAATATCGTCCTTATAGGGTATATTAGCAGCAACCGTTTTGGCATATTGTAGCAGTGCCGTATTATTATAGGGTATTTTAAAAAAATTAAGAATCAGCCTGATATTATTGAATAAAGCAATAATAAAATGACGGGGATTATTTTTCAGAAGTTCTTTAATCCTTTTTTCTCTTATTTTTTGTAAAATATAAGATAAAAATAATACTATAGCCAAAAGTAATAAAAGGAGAAGGCCGATTATTTTTAGAATATAAAATACCGAGGGGGTTATGACTATTTGAATTTCTTGTGATTTAATACCTTGATATTCGGCAGAGATAACAACTTTTCCCCAGCTTAGGGCAGAGAAGTCATTTCCCGTAATTTTAATACTTTTAGGCCGAGATAGGTTCCATTTGGCTAAGGAAGTTATGTCTTTGTAGATAAAATCGCTATAGTAAGCGCGGGCTTCTATTTTTATACTTTTACCCATTTGAACTTTATTGCCGGAAGGAAATAGAACTATAGTTTTTATAGCCGGTTCTTCTACAATAATAGTCAAAGGCTCGCTGGTTTTATATAAATACTCGATAGTCGTTTTAGTTTCACCTACTGCTAAGCCTGTAGCTGTTCCGCCTTCTATACTTGCAATATTTTTATCGGCTATTTTCCATTTTCCTTGCTGAGCAATTTCTTCTTTTGAGCCATCAGCGTATTTTGCGATTATTCTTAACTGTTTTTTTTCGCCGGGAGCTAATTTAATCGGCTCTGAAGGAATTTCTATAGATTCTAAAATAGCAGTAGTCTTTACTGGAGAATCCTTAGAATATTCGGAAAGATTCATATCTTTAGCTAAAGAAGAGTAAGCGCCAAGGATGTTTTTGTAGGTTTCTATCATTTCTTTTTCATTTTTTTCTTGGGCATCTTTATGCTTTTCAACTTTTTGTAATATTTCATTGGATTCTTCTAATTGTTTACGACCGGGAAAACTTTGGATATTTTCAAAGAGAATATTTAGCTGCTCTTTTAAAGCCTTATCCATCTTTGCTGTCTCGGTATCCTTAGCCACTTCCATGATATTAGTGGTATAAAGCGATATTAGTTTCCAGTTTTTAAATTCTTCCGACATCCTTTGTAATTCTTGGCCAGCTCTTTTATCAAGAGGCAATTCTCCTATAGTTTTTTTGACTTTATCATGCAGCTTATCTATTTGAGAATACTCATCAGCGCGGGAAATTTTGTTTATTCCTGTAAGGGTAGACAGTTTATCCTTTATCGAAAGGTTATTTTCGGATAGAGTACTTTTTATATTTTCATGGTTTTGTATCATTCCTCGGTGAGCCTTTTCTTTAAGGAAATTTTTTAAGGTGAAAAGAAATTCCGGTATTTTACCTCTTTCTATGCCCGGGCCTTTTATATTCAGATGATCTACCAAGCCCAAAGTCGATTTCAAGACTTCTTGGGTGGCCGGAAATTCTTTAAGCAAGGAACTTAAGAAAAACAAAGTTTTAGCTTTATTGACGGTATCTTTTACGTCAAGGCCATCGGCTTGTTTTAGAATATCATTTAAAATTGCATAATAACGGTCTTCGGTTTCTTTATCCAAACGCTCTATTAAAGAAAATTTAGATGATTTTTCTTTTGAAGGAGGCACTTTAGAATAAATAATAATGGTAGCTATAAAGCTTAAGGCGATGACCGATATTAATAAAGAGGACGCTATATAATTAATTTTAATTTTTTCCTGATTAAGATAAAGATAGAATTTCAGCCGCATAATTACAAACCATATTAATATGTAAAGTAAGATTATCATAAGATGCTTTTGGTGATTATATTCAGTAAATACCGGGAAAGCTATGAAAAGCGGAAAGGTTAGTATTTGAATGCAATTTAAAGAGGTGTTCAGGTAAGAATTAAAACTAAGTAAAGCTATAATGATTACTATTGCTGCTGTGAAAATGAGGATAATTTCCTGGAAAAGGAGAAAGGAATTTACAATAGAATACACTATTCCTGCTACTACCAGTAATATCCCGATAGTTAAGAGGGGTTTTATCCAGATTATTTCTTTATCTTTAGCAAACCAGCTAAAAGTCCAGCCGCTAATATAAAGTAAAGATAAGGGGATAAGAAAACGGCTTAAAGGTTTTGCCAGAAGCATTATCGTTAATTCCGCCAGAAGCAGCGAAAGCCAGAAAATTAAGTCTTTTGGTTTCATTCAGAGAATATATTTTCTAGATTGTCTTTTCTATAAACAAAAAAAGGTTTTAATCCAGCATTTAAAAAAATGTTCGACCACTCATTCTTTATGCGGATGTCTTTTTTATCTAAAGCAATTTGATAGTCAAAAGAAAAAGATAATATTACTATGAGGATAATAGAAATATTATAGCGTTCGGCATAAAGAAAGCGCGATATCATTTCTAAGTTTTTTTCGGTAGTTATAATAATAAGAGTAGAATTGGGGGTAGCAGAAAGCGCAAATTGTTGTATTACATGGGTAATTTTTAGCCGGCTTTCTATTTTAGTAGAAGCAAAGAATTCCATCAATTCCTCCAAATATTGGGCGCCTTTATTAGAAGGAAAATGATATAATTGTTCGGCATGAGCCATCAATTCTAAGCTAACATCTTTTTCGATAAGATATTTAGCCAGAGAACTGGCTATATTTATTATATATTCACCCACGCTTTCTTCGGCAGTGCCAATATTCTCTTCTTTATTCAAAGTAAATAGGATACTTGCCCGGTAAAAACTTATTTTTTGGAATTCTTTTACTATTAATTTCCCCTTTTTAGCCGTAGAGAACCAGTGTATTTTCTTTATTGGGTCACCTTGTCTATATTCACGCAAACCGAAGAATTCATCCTCATCGCCGCTGGTGCGGCGGGTTTCAACTCCAAACCAGGGTAGATTACCCTTTTTTAAGGGTGGAAACCTAGAAATACCAAAAGTTTTGGGATAGACATAAAGGGTAGAGTATACC
>JAGOLA010000016.1 GCA_017994375.1 Candidatus Omnitrophota bacterium
GACTGATTCTTACCTCTTTAAGTTGAGTTTGTTTTTGGTGCTTTCTGGCTTCGCGTTCTCTTTCATCCTGCTCGTATTTATATTTAGAAAAATCTATTATTCTACAAACCGGTGGATTAGCTTGCGGGGCTACTTCTACTAGGTCTAAGTCAAATTCTTCGGTCTTTTTTAATGCTATATCTCGCGGGAAAACCCCTAACTGTTCTCCTTCCGGACCTATTAATCTTAAGGTCTTAGCAAAAATCCGTTCATTAACCCTAACGTACTTCACTTAAGTCTTCCTCCTTTTTTAAAATAGCCCTAAAATCTTCTAAGGACATGCCGCCTAAATTTTGCATGCCCCGTTTTCTTACCGAAACTTTACTTTCTTGCTCTTCTTTTTTACCCAAAATTACCAAATAAGGTATTTTTAGAAGCTCTTTCTCCCTAATTTTTTTCTGCAAAGTTTCATCTCTTAAGTCTGATTCTACCCGAAATCCTTCTTTATTCAAAGCTTCTTTGATAGCTAAAGCATATTCCTGTGTTTGCGGAGTAACACTTAAAACGCTAATTTGTACCGGTGCCAACCAAAGAGGAAATTTACCGGCATAATGCTCTATAAGGGTAGCTAAAAACCTTTCCAAGCTACCTAAGATAACGCGGTGTATCATAATTACCTTTTCTTCGCGACCGCTGGAAGCCCGATAAGTCAAGTCAAATCTCTGCGGTATATTATTATCAAGCTGAATAGTAGCTGCCTGCCATTCTCTACCTAAAGCATCTCTTAGTTTAACATCAATCTTGGGCCCATAAAAAGCCCCTTCTCCCTTATTTATTTTATAGTTAAACTTTTTTTTCTTTAGAACTTCCTCTAAAATTCTTTCGCACTCTTCCCAATCCGAAGCTTCACCAATAAATTTTTCCGGACGGGTGCTCAATTCGGCATTATAATCCGAAAAACCGAATTTTTCCATTGCTACTTTGATGAATTCTAAAACTTCTTCTATTTCTTTGACTAAATCTTCTTTTTTACAAAAAATATGGGCGTCATCTTGAGTAAAACCCCTTACTCTAAGCAAGCCGTGCAAAACTCCGCTTTTCTCGTAACGATAGACAGTACCTAATTCGAATATCCGTAAAGGTAAATCCCGCCAGCTACGCACTTTGGATTTATAAATAAGAATATGTCCGGGGCAATTCATGGGTTTTAAAATAAACTCTTGATTATCTTTAACTACTGGATACATAAAATCTTGATAGCACTCTAGGTGCCCGCTCTTTTCCCAAAGCTTCTTATCCATTATATGGGGAGTTATGACTAATTCGTATCCTCTCTTTAAGTGCTCTTTTACTTCCCAATCTTCTATGATTTTTCTTAAAGTCGCTCCCTTGGAAAGATAAAACACCAAACCGGCTCCAGCTTGGTCATGATAAATATCAAATAATCCTAATTCTTTACCTAATTTACGGTGGTCTCTTTTCTTAATCTCCTCCAAGTTTTTTAGATATTTATCTAATTCTTCCTGTGAAAAGAATACCGTTCCGTAAATACGGGTAAGCTGAGGGTTAGTCTCTATTCCCCGCCAGTAAGCTCCCGAAACGGAAAGCAATTTAAAGAATTTTAAATCGGCAGTGGAGGCTAAGTGAGGCCCTTTGCATAAATCAACAAAATCATTATGCTTGTAGATAGATACTTCTTTTTGATTTAATTCTTGTATGAGCTCTACTTTGTATTTTTCTCCTTTTTCCTTAAAAAAATTAAGGGCTTTCTTAGTCTCCCAGGTCTCAAGAACAAAGACGTGTTTACCTTTAACTTCTCTGTGCATTACTTCTTCGATCTTTCCTAAATCTTTTTCTTCGATGCCTCCCGGGATATCAAAATCATAATAGAAGCCATCCTCAATAGCTGGACCAATACCTAATTTAGCTTCAGGATAAAGTTTTTTTACCGCTGCAGCTAAAACATGGGAACAAGAATGTCTTAATTTATCTAAATCTTCCATATAAAATGATTAAAAATAAATACATGGGCGGTGTAGGATTTGAACCCACGACCCCCTCGGTGTAAACGAGATGCGCTTCCGCTGCGCCAACCGCCCAGATTATAGACAGGCTCAATGATACCAAATTATTAAGAAAAAACAAGGTTTTAAGTAAATCACAGCTTGGGTATAGCCATCATACAGAAAGCCATCACAAAAAGAGCTACTGTCTCTATAACTCCTAAAACCATTATATACTGCCCAAAACCTTTGCCGGTTTCAGCCAAAGCATCCGAGGCTTTGGCAGCAGCTTTACCCTGCATGTAAGCTGATATCCCTAAAGCTAAACCCGCAGCAGCACCAATAATCATCTGATAATAATAAGCTTGCGAATCGGCCGGAAAATTAGCTGCCAGTATTTTATTGCGTAAAATCAAACCATAGATAGTCTGGGTCAAGGGAGCTCCGACAAAAGCAATCAAGGTAAAGGGAGCAGTCTTATTTTGAGAAAAAGCCTTCTTCCAGGCACCTACCGCTGCCATGCCAGCAACGCCAGTGCCTAAGGCTGAACCAACCGCAGCCAATACTATCGAAAGATTCATATCTCCTAAACCAGCGATCATAAAATACCCCCCTTTCTTAATCTTTAAACGGCTTATATTCTAATCCCGACCACTGCATATTAAGATGGCCGGAAAACTCTAACATGTTCAATCTTATTCCGTGAACGATTACTGACATCAACCCTAAAATTATATTCAAAGAATGACCTAAAAAAAGTATTATTGCCGCGGTTAAACCTAAGATAAAATTGCTCCTGCCTAAACTTAAAGCCATGGTGTTAAAAGTATCGGCAACAGCAAGGGTAGCGTAACCAACTGCAAATAATCTTAAGTAAGAAACAATATCGGAAAAAGAACTTAAAGCGCTTAAAGGAAAGTCCGCTAAAGAGGTGGCTATGCCTTTCAAAATATTCTTCTGAAAATTAGCAAATAATATTACTAACCCAGCACCACTGATACCTAATAGCAAAGTAAAAGATGGTAGAGGATTGTTTAAAACTAAATTACCAGCTACAAAAAAAGCAGTCCAAATAATAAATATCCACCCCAGTTGGCTAAGAGCAAAAAGAGAATTAATATATCTAAAAGCTACTATACCGTGAGCCAGCGTCAGTTGGATAGCACCAATTAAAAAACACCAATATATTATAAAAACTTGGTTAGTGTCCACAAAAGAGTTAATTTTATCTACAATCAAAGCGTTAAAAACCGGCAGTTGAGCAATTTTTTCAAAACCAAACCAGGTTCCGCTAAGCGCTCCCCAAATAATGGTAGCGCCACTTAATACGTACATCAGAAATATTGGTTCTTTGGGAACTTTAGGTAATTTTTTATGTATAAATAAGGTGGCTACCAAAAAAATTAAACCGTAAGCGGCATCGCCGATTATCATAGCAAAAAATAAACTAAAGAAGAAAAGAAACCAAAAGCTGATATCGTATTCTTGGTATCCAGGTAGAGTCCCCATAAAATCAAAAACAGGCTTTATAATTTTAATCCATTTAGGGTTTCTAATCAAAGTTGGCACTTCTTGAAGATTTTGCGGTTCTTCAATCTTAAGAGCCCAACCTTCTTGAGCAGCTAAAGATTCGATATCTTTTACTGACTCCTTAGGACAAAAACCCTGCAGGGCGCATATTTCTTCTTCATGGAACATACCAAAGCGTGCCTTACAAAAATTTAATCTCTTAATTAAATCACCCTTATAAATAATTAAATCTTTTTGATAAAGAGAAAGTTGTGTTAAATCCTTTTCTATTCTAGCTAAATCTTTATAAGCATCTTTAATTTTTTTATCTAAATAAGCTTTGTTTTCTCTGGGGACTTCCGCTTCCGGAAGGTTTATTCTTTCATCTTCAGCAGTACTCACCAAGACAAAATAGACTTCACTTTTGTTTTTATTTAAAATATAAATGTTTTTTTTCTGAAGAATATGCTTAAAGGTTTTTTTATCGCAGTGATAGAGCCGCAAAAAGACACCGGCCTTTTTTAGGTATTCTAAAGAAGAAAAGGATACTTCTCCCCATTGTTCGAACCAAGAAAGTTTCTTCTTTAAAATCTCGACTTCATTTAGAAGCAATTTTCTTTTATTATCGAGCGCTAAGATTTCTTTAACAATATAGGCCTCGTCTTCTATTTTAACCCTTTCTCCTTGAGCCGATAAACTGCCAATAACAGCTAATGCCTGATTGGTTGAAGATAACTTATGTTCTAAAGAATCTATATAATCGGCCGAGGGCTCGCGCATATTTTTTATATGTAAAACTCCTAATTTACTTAAAGACTGCAGAGCTTCACAGTCATATTTTTTAGAAAGTATCAAAGTTACTTTTTCCATCTTAACTATCATAAGCCTACTAGTTCTCTTTTCTTTTCTAATTTGGCCTTGGCAATTTTGCCTCTTACTACTTCGGCAGTTTTAAGCTCGCCTAAATAGATTTGGATAATCCGAATATTATCCTGAGCTGCGGGAATCTTTATCTTTTCGAAAAGATTAACCCTTTGGGTAGTAATTCTAAGCTCTTCTTTTAAAATATTTAACTCCTGATGATAAATTAATAACTCTGATTTTAAAGCTGTCATTTCTTTTATGGCTGCTAAAGCTTTATCAACCCAAAAAGGAGTAGTTAGTAAATCGTATTTCTTCTCTTCGAACTCCACGCCTAAATACTTTGGTAAATCCAGACCGGCAATATTCTCTTTAGTAGTTTTTATCTCTTTAAGACGGTAAATTTGGTCTAACGGAAAATTTTGGGCAAAGACATCAACCCAGCGGATGATACTATTTCTTAAATTCTCTATATTCTGTCCAATCTCCTTTATGGCTTGATGTACTTTAATTATTTCTAACTGTAACTGTTTCTTCTTCAACTGAAGCATCGGTAAATACCTTCTAAATCTAAATAAAGCGTCTCTCTGATTCTTTAATTCGCTTTTTACTAATCTGACTTTAGCCATCTTTTAAAAATTTTTGGGCCAAAATTCCTCTATTAGGTCGCTACGAAAACCGGTTTCTTGGGGATGGAAACAAGAAGCTAGGATATACCAACCTCTATCTAAAGCTTCTTCTAAAGGTATTTTTACCGCTAAATTCATCAGCTGCTCTTCAAAAAGTTTACCGTATTTAAATAGCTTATTGTCCCATTCACCCATTCTAAAGCCCATGGCTCTTTTTTCTTCAGTTTCTTTATATTGAGCATATAATTGTATCATTCCATCCATGATAGGGCGGTGGTCCCGCCGAGTTTTATCATTAACTTGCTGTTTTAAGCGGCTTAAAGAACCAAAAGGTTCAATTCGGCCTTTACGTAAGTAAAATTGGCCTTCGGTAATATAGCCGGTATTATCGGGGACCGGATGTGTTATATCATCACCGGGCATAGTAGTAACAGCTAAAATCGTAATCGAACCAGCTCCTTCAAAATCTACGGCTTTTTCGTAACGCCTCGCCAACTGACTATATAAATCTCCGGGGTATCCTCTATTAGACGGTACTTGTTCCATGGTAATAGAAATCTCTTTAAGAGCATCAGCAAAATTAGTCATGTCGGTCAACAAGACTAAAATGTCTTTTCCAGCTAAGGCAAATTTTTCTGCTACTGCCAGACATAAATCCGGAACCATTAAACCTTCCACTATTGGGTCGGCAGCAGTATGGATAAAAAATATCGAACGGTTTAAAGCGCCTCCTTTATCTAAAGTTTCTTTAAAAAACATATATTGGTCGTACTTTAAGCCTATACCACCTAAGATAATCATATCTACTTCGGCCTGAAGCCCGATTCGGGCTAACAGCTCATTGTAAGGTTCCCCGGAAACAGAAAATATGGGTAACTTCTGAGAAACAACTAAAGAATTAAAGACATCTATCATAGGAATATTAGTTCTTATCATTCTTTCGGGAATAATTCTTTTAACCGGATTAACGGCCGGGCCGGAAATCTCAATTAAATTATCTGCTAAAGAAGGCCCTTTATCACGAGGATAACCACTGCCGTCAAAAATCCGGCCTAGTAAATTTTCGGAAAAAGAAACTTTCATCGGATGTCCTAAAAATCTAACTTCACTTTCGGTGGATATTCCTCGGCTGCCAGAGAATACCTGTAGGGAAACGTTTTCGCCATCAAGTTTTATTACTTGGGCTAACGATTTACCCTGTTGGCCTTTAACCTCGGCTAACTCTTCATATGCTACTTGCGAAGCTTTAACGGTAATTACATTGCCGATGATACTGGATATTCTGCTATAAACCTTTCTCATCTTTAACCCCCGCTTGGGTAATAAATTTATCGATTGCTTCTTCTTGAAGCTTAAAATCATCGGAATCCCACTCTTTGTAATTCCAATCGATGAATAACTGTCTTAATTGATAAAAATATTTTCTAGCCGATTCCTTCTTTTCTAACGGAATATTTTTTCTTAGAATAGATACAATTTTATTAAACACGTATTCTTGTCTTTCCAGGCTAGTAGCAGCATCAATAGCATCAAATCCATTTTGCTGCAAATAGACATCATCCAAAAACTCGGCCTTAAGATAGATAACAAAATCTTCTATCGAAGTACCCTCTTCGCCTACAACCTTCATCATTTGGTATACCTCATTACCTTTAAATAGAATATTTTTAGCTTCCTTTAAGCTTTCAGAATTTATAGAGCTTTTGTATCTTGACCAGCTATCTAAAGGATCAATGGAAGGAAAACGTCGGGCATTAGCTCTATCCCGAGAAAGACCATGGAAAGCCCCCACTACTTTTAGAGTGGCTTGAGTTACCGGTTCATCAAAATTACCTCCGGCCGGGCTAACCGTACCGCCGATAGTAAGGCTTCCTTTTTGTCCGGAAAACAACTCTACCACTCCAGAACGTTCATAAAACTCTGCTATTCGTGACTCTAAATAAGCTGGATATGCTTCCTCTCCGGGAATCTCCTCCAGCCGGCCGGAAACTTCGCGCATGGCTTGAGCCCAACGCGAAGTGGAATCGGCCAATAATAAAACATTTAAACCCATCTGACGATAATACTCTCCGATAGTAGCTGCCGTATAAACAGAAGCATCCCGGGCTGCAACCGGCATAGAACTAGTATTGCAAATAATAATTGTCCTTTCTATTAAGAAGCGGCCTGTCCGGGGATCTTTAAGTTTAGGAAATCTCCTTAAAGTTTCCACTACCTCTCCGGCTCTTTCGCCGCAAGCAGCTATAACTACAATATCAGCTTCGGCATAACGGCTGGTAAGTTGTTGTAACACGGTTTTACCGGCGCCGAAAGGACCGGGAATACAATACGTTCCTCCTTTGGCCACTGGGAAGAAAGTATCGATTATCCTTATCTTAGTTGCTAAAGGTTCTCGGGGAGCTAATTTCTCCCGATAAACTTGAAGAGGTATTTTTATCGGCCACTCAAAAACCATGTCTACTTCTTTGATGTTACCTTTAGAATCTTTAAGTTTAGCGATAGTTTCCCGGATATTATAATCTCCTTCCGGGGCAAGATGGATAACTTCATATTCTTGGTCTAAATTAAAAGGAACCATTATCTGATGCTTAAATATACCTTCGGTAACATAACCTAAGGATAAGCCTTTAGTTACTTTTTTCTTGGTTACCTTATTATCCGGAATAAATCTCCATTTCTTTCGAGAGTCTAAAGCTTCTAATTGCTCTCCGCGAGGAAGAAAGAATCCAAACTTCTCTGCTAAGACCGCTAAGGGTTTTTGCAATCCATCGTAAACCTGGCCTAATAATCCCGGGCCTAATTGTACGGAAAGCATTTGTCCAGAAAATTCTACCTTATCGCCAATATGAATACCCTTAGTATCCTCGAACACCTGCATGTAAGCTAAGTTACCGCTTATCCTAATAACTTCGGCCATCAAGCGTTCTTGGTCACAAAGTACATACCCTACTTCGTTTTGAATAATATTATCCTTAAAATTAACAGTTATCATATTACCTTGCACCAAGGTAACTTCGCCGCTTTTTTGATTCATAACTTTACCTCACATAATCTATCAAAGATAACTGTCCCTTTTTCTTTATCAAAAGCAAATAGCATTTCTAAAATTTGTAACTTCAAAAAGTAGTAAATTAAAAATTCAATATCAAAATAATGCCCTTCTTCTTTTCCTTCGATAAACTGCCAGCGTAAAAATAAAAGATTCTTTTCTATTTCTAGAGGTGTTTGATTCCAATCCCATAATTTTAAAATAGCTAAATTTTTTACTCCGCTAGCAGCGACAGAACTTCTTACTTCTGCTAATTCTTTTCTTAAAGACCGCTCAAACTCTAGATATTCCTTCAAGTATTTATTAGTAACTTTTTCTACCTCTAAATAATTTATATTAGCTTCTAAAAGTACTTTTAAATCTTTTTCTGACAGCCACTTTTCAGCTTCTTCTAAAAAATAACCCCTATCGATATGCACCTTTTTGCCAAAAATAAGTAGGGGAAGTTGTGACGCAAAATAATAGTACTTATCCATTATGGATTTTTTAGCATTTCAGATATGGCAGGATTCAAAAATTCTTCTAAAGCTTGGGCGATAGCTTCATCGGTAAAATCATAATAAATATTATCACCTTTTATCCCGATACGAAATCCTTGTTCTATCGCTTTAGAGGTTTTTATCTCAATATCTTTTTTACTTTCCTTTAAAGAAGTAATTAAAAAATTTTTAAGTTTTCCCGTCTCTTTATCGCTAATCAATACTTCTAATGATTTATCTTTTTTAGCCGGGAGGATATCGACTATTTTTATTATCAACTCTGTTATAAATTCCGGCTTTAGTTGTTCGGAGATTTTCTTTTTTAATACTTTATCGAATAAGCTTACGATTTCTTCTCTTAAGGTCAAAATTAAATCCCGGGCTGCTTTTTTTAAAGAATTTTCGGTGTTTTTTCTAAAGCTCTCAATTTCTTCTTGGGAAATTTCTTTAATTTTTTGGGCTTGAGAATTGGCTTCTTTTACTATATCAGCAGCTTGTTTTTTAGCAGCATCAATAATCTCCTGAGCCATTCTTTTAGCTTCCTGGACCCCGTCTTTTTTAATTTTTTCGATTAAACTTTCCAGTTTTACTTCCATTGATCTTATGCCTCCTTAAAATAGTATTTAATTATATAGTCGTTACCGGGAAAAGGCAATTTCTTTCTCAACACTCATCTAAGATGTCCTTGGCAGCTTGTAAAAAATCTTTTTTTTCGATAATAGGGCGGCCTACTACAATATAGTCTGCACCGTTTCTAAAAGCCTCTTTAGCTGTTGCTATTCTTACCTGATCGGTTTTGTCGTCTTCGGGATTACGTATACCAGGAACGATTGTTTTAAGCCGAGGGAAAGCTTTTTTGATTTCCTTAACGTTATGAGCCGAAGAAACTACGCCATCTAGTCCTACGGAATCAGCCAAAGTAACTAAATTTTTAACCTCTTCGGAGTTAGCCTCGGAACTGGTAAGAATTGTTACGCCTAGAATTAAAGGTTTAGTTTTACTTTTGTTTGCGATTGCTGTCTTTAATGCTATTAAAGCTTCCCGGCCGGCTTTTAAGTGCACTGTCAAAGCCCAACAACCCATTTGAGCGATGATAGCACCGGCTTTAGCAGTAGTATTAGGAATATCGTATAATTTTAAGTCTAAAAAAACATCTTTGCCGCTTTCGATCAACTCTCTTACTAAATCCGGACCGAATTTAGTAAAAGCAATTGAGCCTATTTTAAACTTTACACCTTTAGGCCCTAAGGCTTGAGTAACTTCTTTTATCTTCGCCCGATCTTCTAAATCTAAGGCTACTATCAATCTATCCCAGAAGTTAAGCAATTAAACCTCCTCTTAATTGGTTGATGTCTTTTATTTTATTTCTCTCTAGATATTCTCTTATGCCGCTTAAAATTTTTTTAGCTTGGTTGGGAAAAGTTAAGTTAACAGTGCCTAGACTAATAGCCGTGGCGCCAGCTAAAATAAATTCTAAAGCATCATTTTTATCTTCTATACCGCCGCCGCCGATTACTGGTATCTTAAGAGCACTGGCCACTTTCCAGACTCGGTATAAAGCCATAGGTTTAATAGCCTTGCCGGAATAACCACCGTAGATATTGCCTAAATAAGGTTTCCTTGTTTGCAAATTTATGGCTAAAGCAAAAAAAGTATTGACCAGGCTAACGGCATCGGCTCCGCCGTCTTTTACAGCTTTGGCTATTTTGACGATATCTTCTACTTCCGGAGTAATTTTTATTAAAAGCGGCTTTTTAGTTATCCGGCGCAAAATTTTAGTTAGCCTATAGGTAGCCTGTGGATCTTGGGAAATTAACTTCTTTGATCTTAAATTCGGACAAGATAAGTTTATTTCCAAAGCATCTATTCTTTTCTCCTTATCTAAGCGCCGGGTACATTCTTGATACTCATAAGAAGAGATACCTCCTACACTGGCTATGAATTTAAACGGTAAGTTTTTTACTAACGGCAATTTTTCTTTTATAAAAACGTCTAAGCCCGGATTTTCCAACCCTACAGAATTGATAACTCCGTAGCTAGTCTCATAAATACGCGGCGGAGGATTGCCATAACGCGGCTTTAAAGTTACGGTCTTAGCGATAATAGCGCCTATCGATACGTAATCTACCAAATGCTTTAACTCCGAGCCAAATCCAAAAGTACCGGAAGCGCAAACTATCGGGCTATTTAGAATTAACTTACCTAAGCTAACTTTAAACTTTACTTTCATCTTTTTACCTTAATATATTATAGATTTCTTACCGAAACTGTCAAGCCCAGAAGTTATTTTCCAAAAACCATCTTTAATGATAAAAGTAATAAATAAAAACCAAAAAGTTTCTTTAGATAGGGGTCGGCTATTTTATGGGCAAAGATAGCGCCGAAAAAACCTCCCAGCAAAACCCCTAAAGAGATAAAAATAGCCATTTGAATCTTAACATTGCCGGCGGAATAATACTTCCAAAAGGCTAAAAGAAATACCGGTGGCAGCATAGCTGCTAGCGACGTACCTTGGGCTTGATGTTGGTTGCAACTTAAAAGATAGACCAAAGCCGGAATTAAAATACTGCCTCCGCCGATACCAAAAAAACCGCTCGCTACTCCTGCTATAAGTCCTATTATTATATACACTAACCACATCTCATGCCTCCTATTTATATATCTTTAAATGTCCTGTAAATTAAAAACCGGCCCATCCTGGCAAACCTTTTGATAACCATTTTTAGTTTTTATTACACAGGCACAGCAAATCCCTAAACCGCAACCCATGAATTGTTCAAAAGAAACTTCGCATTCTACTAAAGGCCGGCGGTTGATAACCTTCTTTATGGCCTTAAACATCGCTTCTGGGCCGCAAGCATAGATATTTATCCTCTCTTTTTTCGGCAGTTTCTTAATTAGGCTGCCTAAAATTTCTACGGCAGTGGCTTTCTGTCCTCGGGAGCCGTCTTCGGTAGCAAGATATACCTTATAAGCTCTTTTTTTAAGCTCTTTTTCGCAGAGAATCTCTTCTTTACTTTTTGCTCCCAAAATAACTGTAGTATTAAAACCCTTTAGTCTTTCGGATAAAAAAAATAGCGGGGCAACTCCTAAGCCTCCGGCCACAAGTATATTGTTAGCAGATTTAATCTTATCGTAAGAAAAGTTAAAACCTCTTCCTAAGGGGCCAATAATATCTAGCTTATCCTGGTATTTATACTGCGACAATACTTTGGTACCTCTTCCGCGAATGCGAAAAAGAAGGTAAACAATATCGTCTTTGATACAGTGAATGCTAAAAGGCCGCCTTAAAATAGTCTTTTTAATTTGAGCATGGACAAATTGACCCGGGCAAGAATTATCAGCCAGATAAGAGGATCTGAAGCCTAAAAGAAAAATATCAGGCTTAATTCTTTTTAAACTTTTTACTTTTACTGTTAACTGCCGGGCTAAACTCATATCTTTGATATTATACCAGAGCCTCTTACTTGCTCAATGTCTGCTTCTAATAACCCTCTTAGAGAATTGCCGACATACACTTTTTCGGCTGACAGCAAATCTTTGAGGTATAATTTTATTTCTTTAACTCTTTTTTCTTTTATCAAGTATTCCCGTAAAGTACCGGCTAGTAAACCTGAAGCTAAACTCGGGGTATAAAGGGAATTATTTTTTAAGATAAAGATATTGGTAATACTTCCTTCGGTTAATTCGTTATTTTTATTAAGAAAAATGGCCTCGAAAAAGCCCTCTTTTTGGGCTTTTACTCTTTCTTGATCATACAATTTTCTTCGGGTAGTTTTATGATAAAGAAAGATATCGTCAGGGTTGGTTTTATAGCGGCTTAATTTTATCTTAACGGGAGCTTTTATTTTACTAAGAGAAGACTTGTTAATTTTTATCTGACCATCCCGTCTTAAAAGCAGCCTTATCTTACAATTAGCTTTCTCATTTTCAATGGCTTGTCGCAAGGACTTCTTTATTTCTTTTAGCCGGAAAGAAAAAGCAAAATACCGGCAGCTTCTTTTTAGCCTCTTTAAATGCAATCCCAAGAGAAAGAAACCTTTGTTTTTATCCCAAAGAATACTTTCTATTAAACATAATTTTAATAAGTTTTCTTTAAAAAACTTGGCTTTTAATATTGCTTCTTGATATTCTTTTTTGGCTATAGAGTCATAAACAATGCCTCCGCCGATTCCTAATTCTCCTTGGCCGCCTTTAATTTGAACGGTCCTTATGGCGACATTAAAACAACTTTTATCGGGTGCGATATAGCCAATAGCGCCGGTATAAGTATTGCGCGGCTCTTTTTCTAGCTTGCTTATTATCTGCATAGTTTTTATTTTGGGAGCTCCGGTGACCGAGCCACAAGGGAAAAGCGCTGAAAATATCTCTTTTTGTTTTAAATTATCTTTCAGTTTTGCTTCTATAGTCGAAGTCATCTGATAGAGCGTTTTATGCTTTTCGATATCAAAAAGGCTTTTTGTAGCTACTTCTTTGGAAATCCTTCCTAAATCATTGCGCAACAAATCTACTATCATTAAATTTTCGGCTTTAGTTTTAGAGTCTTCTTGTAAAGTTTTCTTAAAAAATAAGTCTTCTGACATAATAGAACCTCTGGGGCTAGTGCCTTTCATCGGCCTAGTAATAATTTTGGTACCGTTAATTCTAAAAAACAGCTCCGGCGAAAAAGAAAGAATCTTAATATTGCCTAAATTAAGAAAAGCTCCATAAGACGTAGGCTGAAGGCGGCGTAAATCAAAATAGAGCCTTAAGGCTTCTCCTTTAAAACTAAATTTAACTTTGAAAGTATAATTAACCTGATAGGTTAAGCCTTCTTTCAAATAGTATTTAATTTTAGCTATTTGCTGAGAGTAATGTTTATAAGATAAGTTGGCCTGCAGCCGGGTTATTTTATAATCAGCGAGCCTATCTTCTTTTAAAAAAACCTTTCTTTTAATAGTTAAGGGTTGGCGGCAAACCCCCAGCCAGACCAAAGGTACGTAAGGGTTCTTTCTAAAAGGAAATAACACCGGTTCTAAATAAGCCCCGAACTCATAAGCAAAGTAGCCTGCCAGCCAATATCCTTTACGATGATAATTTTCGACTTTTCTAAAAAATATTTCTAGATCATCTTGGGGTTTAAATATCAAAATATCCTGAAAATTATTAAAAAGGTAGGTTTTTTGATTTTCTCTATTTACAGCGGCGGTATCTAATAATATAAAAGGAGAATTAAAAATAGAGGGGTATTTTTTAAAGAAATTTCTAAAAGCTCGGGAAGAATTCATTTACCTTTTTTATTTTAGTGTTGGCAACGAGGGCAAAAACAAGTCCCTCTTGAGCCTAAAGAGATTTTAGTTATCAAACCTTTGCAGGCAAAACAAGGCTTACCTTTACGATTATAAACTTTCAATCTTTCTTCCATTCCGCCTTTTCTGCCGTTAGTATCACGGTAAGAGTCTACGGAAGAACCTCGATATTTTATACCTTCTTTCAAAACTAAAATAATCTTATCTAAAAGTAATTTTGTTTCTTTGAAGCTTAGGCTATTAGCCGGCCGGCGGGGGTCTATTTTGGCTAAAAATAAGGCTTCTTGAGCATAAATATTTCCTATTCCGCAAATTAAGCTTTGGTCCAAAAGAAGTACTTTAATCTTTGTCTTTCTACCGGAGAGCATCTTTTGAAAATATTTAGCATCGATATCAAAAGGTTCAGGGCCTAATCTTTTGATAAATTCTAAATCTTTATAATCTTTTCTTAATTTAAGTTCGCCTAGGACTCGCTGATCCATATAATTTAGATATTCCCCATCGGAGAGATGAAAAATGACTCTGGCTTTCTCGTTTTTCTCTCCATAAAGTAGCCAACCAGCAATACGTAGATGGACGATAAGAAATTTGTTATCTTTTAAGACAAAGATTAAAACTTTGGCTTTACGAATAATGTCTTTTATATTTTCACCTACAATTTCCTTTTTAAATTTGGCTAAAGAAGGTTCTTTAATCACCTTATGGTGGTGTATTTCTACCGCTATAATTTTTTTACCGATAACTTTTTTTTGTAAGTCACGCTTGATGGTCTCAACTTCTGGTAACTCTGGCATAGCTATTTTCTCCTAAACTCTATCTTCTTAAAAAACGGCCCATTTTTTACATTACAATGTTGGATCCAATTTGCCTTCGGCTCTCCGCCTTTTAGGCGGAGATTGGATACAACTTCTGGAAGTTCAGGCATGATATTTCCTCCAACAGTAAATTTGTAAATTATACTAATATTTTATGCAAAAAATATTTGGATCTAATATAGGCCTTCGGCGGTTTTGTTTTTCTGTGTTGTCTTTACTACTTTAAATTCTTGTATATTCCGTTGTATTCTTCAGTTTCATCAGTCTTAAAAAATACCAGTTGAACAATACGGGCGTTTTCTTTTAATTTTATCCCGTAGTTATTCTCTATCACTAAAATGAATTCGCCGCAACCTTTAAAGCCGGCATCCCAAACTCCATTTTGGGTAAAAGCTCCCATTCGTAAAAGAGAAGTACGGCTAAAAGCTAAAGCAACTAGGTTATTAGGAAGATTAATTATTTCATTGGTACGAATTTTATAAGCGCCTTTCTTTAAATCCCACCAACCAAATTTATCTTGAGAACAAATCTTACTGGGGTTAATTTTTTCTCCGGCTGGCACAACTCGCTCATTATTAGAAAAGTCTATAGCACCGCTAGAATTAAATTGAAAGACCGAGCCTGCGGTTAAATCAAAACCATTGGGGGTTAGCTGCTTATCGATATCTATGCAGTTCTCGATTAACTTCCTCTGCTCGATTAATTGTTTTATCTCTTTTTTAGCAATCATCTCTTTATCTGGATTTACTGAAACGAGTCTTAATAAGCCACCAACAAATTACAAAAAAATCACCGGCTTTTATTTTTTTACCTTCGGAATAATTTCTACCGCTATAAGATATTGGCACTTCATAAACTCTAAGCCCCTTCTTGAAGATTTCTCCTGTTATTTGGGCCTCGAAACCAAATCTATCGGCGGTAATATTTATTTTTTTTAACTCCTCGGCTTTAAAAGCCTTATAACAAGTCATAAAATCGCTTAAAGTAGTATTATAAAGGGCATTGGCTATAAAATTAACTATTTTATTACCGATATAATGGGTAAAGAGAAAGCAACGGTGTGTGCCGATAAATCTTGAACCGAAAACCACATCAGCCCGGCTTTTTAATATCGGCTTAATCAATAAAGGATACTCATCGGGATGATATTCTAAGTCAGCATCTTGAATAATAACTACATCTCCCTTGATGTAAGGTAGGGCGCTTCGGATAGCAGCTCCTTTACCCTTATTTTTATCATGAAAAATCTTTTTTACATTTTCTCCTTCTAATTTTTTAATTAACTCTGCAGAGCCATCACAAGAGCTGTCATCTACTACGATAATTTCTTTATCGTAGGGTGTCTCTTGAATTCTTTTAATAATTTCTATTATCGTACCAGCTTCATTATAAACCGGGACTATGATAGACAAGCGGATTTTATCCATAAGTTTTAATTTTTTTTATAGCTTCCTGGGGCGTCTTGGCTTTTATCACCCCTTTGATATCCCAAGTATTTAAACCGATAACCTTTTTACCTTCGCAAAGAGCAAAAGCTATCTCTGACAAAGTACCGTATTCTCCATCTATAGCTACTACGATATCTGCTGACCTTACTACTAAAAAGTTACGGGCGTAACCTAAGCCGGTAGGTATTTTTGCGTCTAAATAATTATTGGCTTCTTTGCCATCAAAGCTGGGTAAAATGCCTATCGTAAAACCGTTTTTCTTTTTAGCACCTTTACAGGCTGCTTCCATTATTCCAGAACCTCCGCCGCAAATTAAAATCCAGCCTTCTTGAGCAATCAACTCGCCTAGTTCTTCGGCTACTTTATAATATCGGTTTACTTTTTTATGACCACCAACTACTGCAATATTCATCTTTAAAACTCAAGAGTTTTCGCTCTACGCTATCCATGTCCCTAGCAGGAATTGAACCTGCACCTCAGGCTCCGGAGGCCTGCGCTCTATCCAATTGAGCTATAGGGACTATTTAAAATAAAGTAAACTGCTGGCTTTGTTTCGGTTCTTCTTCAAATAGTTTGATTATGCCGTATTCTCCGTCATAGCCCGGAATAAGTTTTAACTGTTTTTGACGGACTCTTTTAATTCCTTCGGCGACTTTTTCCGGTAGGTGCGAAAATAATTCTGCCTCTGACATTTTTACTAAGATATCAAACTCCGATCCGGTATTGCAAATTATATCTAAATATTCTTTCTCAACGGCCTTGCTGGTTTTGCTAATATTTTTGGCTTCAGCAATTATCTCATCTAAAGGAACTAAACTTTTATAGCTGATGGCGCCTTCTGGTATAAATCCTTCCGGACGATCAGCCAGTTCTTCGACTCTGTTTAACACTCCCTTAGTTAAAGGCCGGTTGCAAACCGGGCAGATTCCTTGGCATTCCTTAGTCTGTTGAGGGCTAAGCCTCTGGTTACAACTTCTATGCCCGTCATAATGATATTTTCCTTCTTCGGGGAAAAACTCTATGGTATAAAGAAATTTGCCCTTGTCTTTATTTTCTAAAACTTTTTTGATTTCCCAATAATCGATTGTACAATTAAAAACATTGGCTTCGCGCCCGATTCTTGAGGGAGAATGCGAATCAGAGTTAGAAACTAAAGAAAACTTATCTAGCGCCGAAACCCTCCAATTCATAGCCGGATCCGAAGATAAACCGGTTTCAAGGGCTGTCAATTTCTCGGTATACTTATCAAAAGCTTCTTCCAAAGAATCAAAGCCTGACCTTGAACCAAAAACAGAGAACCAAGGTGTCCAAATATGGGCAGGTATTAACATTATGTCTTGGGAAATACGAAACAACTCCTCGGCTAGCTTACTACAGCTAATACCCAGTATCGGCCGACCATCCGAAGAAATATTGCCATAAAAAGAAAGCATCTTATTTATTTCTTCTGCTATCTTAAAAGAGGGGACTAAAATTATATTATGGACTCGATACCCTTTACCGTTTTGAGAATAGATGCTAGAGATTTCGGCTGACAAGATAAAATTAATCCCTTGATAACTATATAAACCTTTTTTATCTTGCGGCTCTAAATATTTTTTTAGCTCCTGCAGCCAAAGATGGTGGGTAAAATCTCCTGTGCCTAAGAGCATTATGCCTTTTATCTTTGCCCATTTAGCCAGATTAGGTACATCCATGCTTCGTGAAGTTGCTCGAGAATATTTAGAATGAATATGAAAATCGGCTACGAACTCCATATTTTTTACGCTTTATAGGCAATTTGGCCTTTATAGATAGTGTATTCTATTACGCCTTTGAGTTTTTTACCTAAAAAGGGAGAATTCTTAGATTTGGAAAAGCAATTATTTTTTTGTACTACCCATTCTTTATCCGGAGAAACTATAATTATATCTGCGGATTTACCCGGCGACAATGTTCCTTTATCAATACCTAAGATTTTTGCCGGAGCAACGCTCATTAACTCGGCTAACCTTATCCAGGTTATTAAGCCGGGGTTGATGAGGTAAGTTATAGCTACCGCTAAAGAAGTTTCCAAGCCGATGACGCCGAACTCTGCCCTTTCAAATTCTATGTCTTTTTCGCTCTCGGTATGAGGGGCGTGGTCACAAGCAATGGCATCGATAATTCCGTCACGAAGACCCTGTTTTATAGTTACTAAATCCTCTTCTCCTCTTAGAGGAGGATTCATCTTAGTATTAGTATCAAAGCCCAGTACTGCCTCTTCGCTTAGAGAAAAATAGTGCGGTGCTGTTTCAGCTGTTACTGCCAACCCTTTCTTTTTAGCTTCGGCTATTAATTCTACCGATTCCCGGCAACTCACATGAGCAATATGCACTCTGGCTTTAGCTTGAGCCGCCAGTTTTAAGTCTCTAGCAACTCTTTGATATTCAGATTCTTTGGGTATACCCCTTAAGCCCATGCGGGTAGCAGTAAAACCCCAGTTAACTACTCCTTTAGCTGATAAAGCTTTGTCTTCACAATGGCAAACAACTAAAATATTTTCTTGCCGGGCAATCTGAAAAGCTTTTAGCATTACTTTTTCATTATCAACAGACGAACCATCGTCGGTTATTGCTATTGCTCCTTCTTTTTTAAGCGCTGCTATATCGGTAAGTTCTTCTCCTAACCGCGATTTAGTAATAGTAGCGGCAATAAAAGTATCGGCGCGGGCATCGCGTTCGATTATTTGTCTTAACAACCTTACTTGTTGAGGAGAATCTATGGCCGGCTCGGTATTAGGCATAGCCAAAAGAGCTGTGACTCCGCCGTGAATAGCAGCGTAAGTTCCGCTAGCTATAGTTTCTTTATCTTCACGGCCGGGCTCGCGTAAATGTACATGCATGTCTATTAATCCCGGTAAAACAATTTTCCCTTTAGCGTCTATGGTGTTCTCGGTCTTATCTACCAAGTTTTTAGCCACTTTCGATATCTTAGTACCATCTATCAAGATATCTAAAGCTTCATCTTTTTTATTCAAAGGGTCAATTACTCGGCCACCTTTAATTAAAACCTTCATAGTTATTTTCTTTTCGCTTGAGATATTAGAAAAAGCACTGCCATTCTGGCTGCAATACCATTGGTGACTTGCTCTAAAATTACCGAATTTCGGCCATCGGCTACTTCGCTTGACATCTCAATACCGCGGTTAATCGGCCCGGGATGCATAACAATGATATCTTTAGACGCTTTTTGTAATCTCTCCTTGGTTA
>JAGOLA010000109.1 GCA_017994375.1 Candidatus Omnitrophota bacterium
ATATAACTCCTGCCATATCCAGGTGTGTATTTTACTAAAGGGCGCCGGTAGGGCTTTTTACTTTCCATAGCATAACCGATAGCATGAGCTATGCCGGAATCCGGCACTCCGGAAACGACGTCTATGTCTATATCCTTATCGTGCTTAGCTAAAAACCGGCCGCATCTTTCCCTGACAACTTCGGTATTTACGCCTTCGTAATTGGAAGCTGGGAAACCAGTATATATCCAAAGAAAAGAACAAATTTGATTGGAATCTTCGCCTGTTCTCTTTGACTGTATACCCCCTTCTTTTATGAAGATTATTTCACCCGGCTGGATATATTTAGTTATGGTAAAATTATTATTTATAAAAGCGCAAGTCTCAGAAGTAACCGCAAAATCGCTGTCACGCTGTCCTATTATTAAAGGAGTATGGCCGGTTTTATCTCTGGCGACATAAATACCTTCTTTATTTAGTAATAAAAGCGAACAAGAGCCTTTTATCTTAGAAAACATTTTTTCAATGCCGTCTACAAAATCATCCCCCTGGCTAATAAGTTTTGCTACCAGCTCTGTTTCGTTAACAATATTTTTGCTAACTTCCGAAAAAGAAATTCCCTTTTTTAAAAGCTCATTTACTAATTCTTGAGAATTTTCGATTAAACCGTTAGTTACAATACAAAAAGGACCTAATTTAGAATTTAAATATATCGGCTGTTCATCCGAAGCGCTGATAACACCAATACCCTTATTACCTTTTAAGCGTTTATAATCTTCATAAAATTTAGATTTAAATTGAGACTGGGAAATGTTATGTATTTGCCGGTTAAAAATATTATCGCCAAAAATGGCTAAACCGCCGTATTCAGTTCCTAAATGGGAGTGGTAATCAGTACCGTAGAATAAAGTATCGGCACAATCTTGTTTAGAAACAACTCCAAAGATACCGCTCATCTTTTACCTCCGTTTCTCTACATTACAAAAAGGCTATTGGAAGAAAAAACCGCGTCGCTAGTAAGATTTACTCCTAATTTACGTAATCCGGCCTCATCTCCCGGGGTAGGTATATGCGTAGTATGCACCTCACAGCTATTAAGCTCTTTCAACTTATCTATAGCTAATTGAGCTGTAGGATTAGTAGTTGCACTTATGCTTAAAGCAATTAAAGCTTCTTCTAAATCTAAACTCAAAGCTCTACTGCCGGAGATATTCTTTTTTAAATCCCCTATTGATTTTAAGATTACCGGCGACAATAAGTGTATTTTATCCGGTATTTCTGCCAACTCTTTTATGGCATTTAGTATTAAGCTTGCAGTAGCATGCATTATCTCTGAATTTTTTCCGGTGACAATAGTACCGTCTTTTAACTCTATGGCTGCACCGCAAGATATCCCATTATTATCTTTATTCTTTTTTTGAGCTTCGGCTTGGGCGCGATAAGCATAAGATACTACTCGCCTATCTTCAGGCTTAAGATTAAGCTCTTTCATTATCAACTCTACTCTCTCTACGGTCTCCTTATTAACAAATCCCATAGCATATTCGCATTGATATCTAAAATAGCGGCGAATAATCTCTTGCTTAGCAGCTTCTTTTACTGCTGTATCATCGACTATGCCTAAACCGGCTCTATTTACCCCCATGTCGGTAGGAGATTTATAAATATAATCGCTAGCGGTTATTTTTTCTAATATTCTCTTGAGTAAAGGAAAAGCTTCTACATCACGGTTATAATTAATGGCTGTTTCTTGGTAAAATTCTAAATGAAAAGGATCAACCAGATTAAAATCATGTAAATCTGCTGTAGCTGCCTCGTAAGCTATATTTACCGGATGTTTAAGGGGAATATTCCAAATAGGAAAAGTTTCAAACTTAGCGTAACCAGCTTTTATGCCTCTTTTATACTCGTGGTATAATTGAGAAAGACAGGTAGCTAATTTTCCGCTGCCTGGGCCGGGGCCGGTAACTACTACCAACGGCCTAGTAGTTTCAATATAACTATTAGCACCATAGCCTTGGTCGCTAACGATTAATTCGATATCGGTAGGATAACCCTTAGTAAATTTATGAGTGTAGACTTTAATACCTCGCCGTTCTAATTTATTTTTGAATATTACTGCCGAAGGTTGATTTTCAAAACGAGTTATTACTACTGCTGCAATAACTATTTCCCAAGACCTTAAATCATCGATTAATTTAAGCGTATCAACATCATAAGTTATTCCGAAATCAGCCCGCAACTTTCTTCTTTCGATATCTCCAGCATATATACAAAGTATTATTTCGGCCTTATCTTTTAATTTTTTCAGAAGCCGCATCTTTACATTGGGATCAAATCCCGGCAAAACCCTCGAAGCATGATAATCAAAAATTATTTTTCCTCCGAATTCTAGATAAAGCTTGTTGTCAAATTTCTCAACACGCTCAAGTATAGCTTGAGTCTGCTGTTTTAAATATTTTTCATTATCAAAGCCTAGTTTTTTCATTATTTTCTACTTACTAACTTCCGTAGTTACTTGAGCTAACTGTTTATAATAATCTTGTAAAGCTTTGGGAGAGATAGTAGTATTAATTACAGACTCAATCCCCTCAATACTTGCTTGCGCCGCTGCCATAGTAGTTATATAAGGAACTTTTTGCTGTATTGCCAGCATTCTGATATAGCTATCGTCATATTTGCTATCTCTTCCTACCGGAGTATTGATAATTAAATCGATTTCGCGGTTTTTTATTAAATCCGAAATATTAGGCCTTCCTTCGTGCAGCTTTCTCACCATAATATTCTCTATGCCGTTTTCGCTTAAAAAAGTGCTTGTTCCTTCGGTAGCATAGATGATAAATCCGATTTTTTTAATATTATTGGCTATCGGTAATAGCTCTTTCTTATCTTTCTCGGCGATAGTCAAAAGTATATTGCCTCTTAAGGGAAGTTTTGTCCCGGTTGCTTCTTGAGCTTTATAAAAAGCTATGCCAAAAGTTTCTCCGATACCCATAACTTCGCCAGTTGCTTTCATTTCCGGGCTTAATATCGGGTCTACTTCCGGAAACATATTAAAAGGAAAGACCGCTTCTTTAACGCCATAATAAAGAAGCTTACGGACTTTTAATTCCGGAAATTCTTTAAGTTTCTTTCCCAGCATAAGCTTAGTAGCTATTTTAGCTATAGGGATACCGGTTATTTTAGAAACTAGTGGCACGGTACGCGAAGCCCGGGGGTTAGCTTCCAAAATATAAACTTTATCTTCATAGATGGCATATTGAATATTCATTAATCCCACAACTTTTAGCTCTCTGGCAATTTGTTCAGTATACCTGCTAATAGTTTCTAAATGTTCTTCTTTTATGGTTCTGGTTGGAATAGCACAAGCCGAGTCACCGGAATGAATGCCGGCCCACTCAATATGTTCCATAACCGCTGCTACAAAAGTCTCCTCGCTATCCGATAAAGCATCTACCTCTACTTCTATGGCATGCTCCAGAAATTTATCTATTAGCATCGGGTGTTCCGGACTAACATCTATAGCTTCTTTAGCATAACGTAATAACAAGTTGTCATCGTAAACTATTTCCATGCCTCGTCCTCCGAGGACATAAGAAGGCCGGACTATTAAAGGAAACCCGATATTTTTAGCTATCCTCTCTACTTCTTCCAAAGAACGAGCCGTACCGCCATCCGGTTGAAGGATATTTAAAGCTATCATTTTCTGGCGAAAACGTTCTCTGTCTTCGGCCAAATCTATATTCTCAGGTGTAGTACCTAAAATCTTTACGCCATTATCCTTTAACTCTTGTGCTATATTTAAAGGAGTCTGGCCTCCAAATTGCACTATAACACCAACCGGTTTTTCTTTATCATAAATAGCTAAAACATCTTCGACTGTCAAAGGCTCAAAATAAAGTTTATTAGAAGTATCGTAATCCGTAGAGACTGTCTCGGGATTACAGTTAATCATAATAGATTCAAAACCCTCTTCACGTAAAGCAAAGGCAGCATGGACACAAGTATAATCGAACTCGATACCTTGGCC
>JAGOLA010000110.1 GCA_017994375.1 Candidatus Omnitrophota bacterium
GAGTATATATTGTGGCTTTTAAGAACGGTAGGCCACTATAGCAAGGAATTTCAGGTATAACTTTAATCTTTACTTTTGCACTACCGAAAGAACTTTTAAAATAAGAATAATCTTTATTTATATTTTCTAGGATTTGCTGGTTTGAGCTTGTTATTTCAATTTCCAAGCCATAAAAGGATAGGGTAATTTTATCTAAACTCATAGGTTCTATCTTAACATAAAAAGCCTATTTATCAAATTCTGCCTTATCTACCGAACAATTTTTTTAATATATGTTATAATATTAATGATTTATGAAAAAATACTCTTATCTTGTCTTAAGCATACTTTTCCTATTAACTGTCGTCTTTCTGCAGATTTTTTTCCGGCCAACTCAACCAGCGGATAATCTGGGGCTGCAGCTTGATATAAATAAGCTGATGCTAAAATCCTCTTCACCTCTTTTTATTGTTCTTAGCTTGATTTATTTGATTATCTTCGTAAGCGGTATAGCTAACTTATCTATTTTCTTGATAAAAAAAATTAGCGGTAAAAGTATTGTTGATATTCTTTCAGAATCTAAAAAGATCGATCTTTCTTTTGAAAAAGCAAGTAGGCTGTTATTTTTTATAACTGCTTCAATATTAATAGCTTATCTTCTAACAGGATTAGTATATTTCATCAAAATATATGAAACAAAGGTAAATCTTATTTTATCGGTTAATATGCTTTTACAAATAGCAATAATTATTTTCATACTTAAAGATATTAAATTAAGTGATTTAGGGTTGCATTTTAATAAAAAACCGCTTATCTTGGCGTTACGAATATACAGCGCCTCTTTACCAATAGTATTCCTAGCTTTAATACTTAATAATTTATTAGCTAAAATATTAAAATTGTCTTACTCTTCGGGGCCAGCCGTAGAATTATTTTTTGCCCTCGATAATAAAATATCGGTATTAATATTAGCTGCTCAAATTATCTTGTTTGGTCCGATAGCAGAAGAATTATTCTTCAGAGGATTCATTTATAAAATAACTCGCAATAGATATTCCTTTCTAGTATCCACTGCCCTGACATCACTGGTATTTTCTCTTGCCCACCAGGCTTTTTACAATATTTTAGGCCTTTTTTTATTAAGCGCAGCTCTTTGTTATCTGTATGAAAAAACTCAAAATATAATGGCTCCGATAGTTTTTCATACTACCCATAACCTTATTAATATATCTTTTCTTTTACTATTTAAAACCTAATTAATTTATATAGTCGTCGACATCCAGAGGGAGATGAAGAATCTCTTTAATGTGACGGACTCTTTGAGACAAGTAAGGGTGAGTCTGAAAGTAGGAAAGCGGCTGAATATTCTTTTTGTTTTCTTGATTGATTTTCTCTAAAGTTCCCAAGCTTGCCAGCGGATCAAAACCGGCGTCTTTGCAATATTTTACTGCTAACTCATCGGCATTTAGCTCATCTTCCCGGGAATAACCCATTAAAATCTGTGCTAGAGCAAAAGAGAGGCCGCTGTTAAATCGGGAATCGTTTTGTACTCCTATGGAAGCAATAATTAAAAAATTATATCCCATAGCAGCCTGCAACCGCTTTATATGGTGGCGGCTTACGATGTGCCCAACCTCATGGGCAATAACAAAAGCTAAATCATCATCTTTATCTAATAGATTCAATAACCCTTTGAAAATATAAACATGACCACCTGGTATGCTAAAAGCATTGGTTTCTTCTTTGCCTTTCTCGTCCTCCAGAATAATGTAAAAATAATAATTAAGTTCTTTACGTTCAATAACCGCTAAAATTTTATCGGCTATTTTATCAATCCTTTCAATATCGTAAGGATTAGTAGAAATCTTGTACTCTTCATTTATCTTTTTAGCTAAGTTTCTGCCTAAGGTAACTTCTCTTTCGGTAGAATATATAAAGAAATCTTGCTTATGAGTAGAAGCGCTATATTCGGTGCTAACGCAGCCGTATAAGGATAAGATAAAAAATAATATAAGGTTTAAGTTTTTAGATAAAATATGGCAGGTAGTCATTTTATAGTATTAGGCGATAAATGATTAAACCTTCGAAATAGGATATTAATTGTTTCTCTAGAGAAAATCTTTTTTAGTAAAAATAGAGATTAAAGGGCAATTTAAACTGGCTAGCTCTTCCCGGGCTCCTTCTTGCCTATCTACAACGACAAGTGCCGCTAGGATTTTGACTTTTTCTTGTTTTAAGACTTCTACTGCTTTAATCAAAGAAGATCCGCTGGTTGCAACATCGTCCACAACAACCACTCTGTCTTTAGGCTTAAGAGGCTTACCCTCTATCATTTTTTGACGGCCGTGTTTTTTAGGAGACTTTCGGATAAGAAACCCTTTTATTTTTTTTCTCTTCTGATGGGATAAAAAGCATACACCGCTGACAAGCGGGTCAGCTCCTAAAGTAGGTCCGCCGATAGCGTTTAGCGATTTATCTTTAATTAATTTAAAGATTAGATTGGAAATCAGATAAATTCCTTCTGAAGTTAAACTCACCTTTCTGACATCGATATAAAAATTGCTTATTCGACCGGAAGATAGTTTTACTTTCTTTTTAAGAAAGGCTTCTTTTTTTAATAACTCTAGTAATCTTTTTTTCATAGTTAGAATTATAGCTAAAATTTAAATTCTTGCAATGTGCATTTTTAACCGCTTACAAAATTTTTTCTCTACTATGCTAAATACTTAGCTATTTGTTGTCAATACTTGAAAAACTATTCCCCAACTATCTTCGTAAAGAATTTTAAAATTTTTAGAATCAGCTTTAATCTGATAGTATAAAGCATTATTATTACGTAAATAGCCATAATTAACTTTAAACACTTTTACAAAAGCTTCTTTAAGGTTATATACTCTACCTTTTACCAAATTCTGATAAATTATATACTCTTTGGGGTAACGATAAAACATATAAATAGGATCAAGCACTACTAGATAATTGTTCTTGGGATTAAGGCAAATAAAAGGTGGCGAATCACTCCAGTAACCATGGTATATCGTCTCAGTAGGAGGAATATTCTTATTCATCCATAATCCGACTTTCTCGTAATGCAAATTAAGCTCTGTCCTTTCTTTTAAAAATGTGCTAAAAATATTAAACTTTAAAGAAAAAATAACAATAAAAATAACGGCGCAGATAATAATTAATGTGTTAAGTTTAACTAGAAGTGTCTTCCAGTCTTTATCCTTTAGCCAGTCTTTTAAAAAGGAAGCGAAAAAAATAAAAAATAAGACATTGCTAGTGTACCAATACCTATTGCTTAAAAAAGAAAGTACCAAATAGATACTACTGCAAGCCCACCAAGTTAAAGTAGAATAGCTAACTCGAGCTTTAGTTAAGAATTTTATCCAAATAACAAGATTAAAAAGGAAAAATAAAGCAAAATTATCAATAAAAACGTCTTTGGTCGGCAAGGTCTTGAATTCTCCTCCAAAATCAAGCCCGATACTTTTAAGAGTATAAAAAGGAACTAAAATAGCATTTAAGTGCACGGAAAGGTAGTTGTTGGGGTAATTAGGATGTAAAAAACAACCCACAAAGGTAGCAATAATAACAGCATAAATATTCCTTAAAAAAAATTCTTTTACCACTACATATCGAATAATTTCGGCAATCAAAGCAAATACTAACAGAGTTAAAAATGATATATGAACAAGGGGGTAAAGCAATGCTATAACAAAAAGCTTTATCCATCTTTTATTTATTAACCAATATATTCCTAAAATAGTAAAAATATTAGCAAGTATAGCTGGCCTTAAATACATAAAGTAAGCTGAAAATACCAAGCAAGTAAGTAAAGGCAATAAAAGTAACCCCGCTAAAAAAGAGGGTAAATATTTCTTTAATATTGCTAAATAAATGATCACAAAAAGGATATTATAAAAGATAAAGGCATATTTACCGGCTAAAACTAAATCCTGCGATAAATATAAAAAGGGAATTATAAGAATATGGAAAAGAAAATCAT
>JAGOLA010000111.1 GCA_017994375.1 Candidatus Omnitrophota bacterium
CTCTATAGCAATCCGATAATTCAACTAAGCCCTTGGCATCTTTAACCCCCAAGGGCAAGTTTCATTACCGGACTACGCTACCTCCCGAAAATTTTCAAAGAAAATTTAGGGTTATTTAATGAATAAATTATTATATCTAGTTTTTTAGGGCTGTAAAGAACTTTGCAAATCTTAAAGGTATTTAACCTATAATCTAACTATTTTTCTGGTTTTTGTCTAAGTGTGAAAAGACTATTTTCCTAACCATATCGTGGATTTTGGCGTTTGAAGCTATATAACCGATAGTTTTATAAGATAAAGGAGCATCTTTTAAGCTAATTAATTTTCCGCCGGCTTCTTCAATGATACATACTCCGCCGGCAAAATCCCAGGGACGGTCATGAAACTCTACCGCAAAGTCAAGTTTACCTTCAGCGATATAACTTAATACTCTGGCCGAAGAACCAAACATTCTAACGTTAAAGACCTCTTTAGCTAAACTGCCCAATGTCTCTAGCATAATCTCTGGAGCGTAACGAATGCTAGAATCAAAAGAAATCGAGCAATCTCTAAGTTGGTTAACAGAAGATACTTTAATATTTTTAGTATTTTTATACGCTCCGTTGGATCTTTCGCCGACATATAATTCATCTTCTTGGGGCATATAAATAACTCCGGCTATAAATTTTTGTTTATAGACTACCCCGATAGAAACTCCGAAAATATTGATATTACGCATATAATTGTGAGTTCCGTCTAGCGGGTCTATAACCCATAAATACTCGCTCTCAAGGTTGCTAGTTCCGCTTTCTTCAGCTAAAATACCATGATTAGGAAACTTGGTTTTAATTTTGTCTATTATTAATTCTTCGGCCTCTTTATCTAGATTAGTAGCAAAATTCCTATCGCCTTTACTTTCAATTTGGGATATTTTGCCAAAATTATCCAGTAAAAAGATGCCGGCTTCCTTAGCAGCTGCTATTCCTAAATTTATAATTTCCTTCATTGGCTTTTCCCTAAAAGAATATTCATCATTGGCATTAATAGTATAGCAGTAATAGAGATTTTTTTCATCTTAAATTAATGCCTTTTATAAAATCTTTTTAAAGCTCTCTGGCTTTCTCTTTGAACTATTTCTTCTTTAATCTTTTTACGTTTATCAAAAGTTTGCTTTCCTTTAGCTAAAGCCAGCTCTATTTTAGCAAAACCACGGTCATTAAAATAAATTTTTAAAGGAATTAGGGTAAATCCTCTTTGAGCGGTAAGGCCTAATAACTTTTTTATCTCTTTTTTATGGACTAATAATTTTCTCTTTCTTCTAGGGTCGGTTTTAAAAAAAGAACTCTTCTCAAATTCCGGAATATGCATATGGTATAAAAAGAGCTCCTCTTGCTCAATCCGGGCAAAACTTTCATCTAAAGAACAATTTTGCATCCGTAAAGATTTCACCTCGTTACCTTTGAGTTCAACTCCGACTTCAAAAGTTTCCACAATCTGATAATCCCGTCTAGCTTTTCGGTTAGTAGCAACTATTTTCATTATTAATACATTTTAAAAATTAAACTATATCGGGAATCCGGATAGTTTCAAATATAAGCCTAACCATAAAGGAATGGTAAAGATACTTAAAACATGGGTTATGAATACGCCTTGAGAAATAAATTCACTATCGGCATCTCTTAAAACCGCAACGATAGGCAAAGATGCCGCTGAAGGCATTGCTGCTTCTAAAATTATAAATAGGCCTAAAAGAGAGGCTATGTTAAATTTTAAAATGACAATTAAGAATAATAACGGCATAATCACTAATTTTAGTAAACTGACCCCTCCAACAGATAAAAGATTTCGAGATAATCCTTTTAATTTTACTTTAGCTAACCAGTATCCTAGTATGACCATAGATAAAACATAGCTTACCTCACCAACCATTCTTATCGGAGTAATAATAATTTCCGGAATAATGTCTGCTATCTTAATATATATTAAAAAAAGAGCGGCAATAGTACTCACTATCGGAGGAGTAAAGATAGATTTGAACTTAAATTTCTCTCCTCTCTTTTTAAAGGTAAAAAAACTGCCAGCAGACCACATTAAAATATTAAAGCCTAAAAGGTAAAGAAAGATATAAATTAAAAATTGTTCTTGTATAAGCGGTGTAAAAAGGAAAAGAGCGATATTCATCGGCAGATAGCCCGAGTTCTGAAAACTTACCAAGCTTACGAACTCGCTTTTGAATCTATGGTTGCTTCTAAAAGAAAAAATATTGCTTAATATATACCCGCTAAGAAAAATAACCAAACTTAAAACAAGAAAAATCCCTAAATTATAAGATAAAACTGCCTGTGAATTCTTTATAAGATGGGAAAATATCAAAAAAGGAACCGTAATATTTACTACGAAAAAGGTTAAAAAACGCAATACTTCATCGTTGAATAAATTCCTCTTACAAAGATAAAACCCTAGCAGAGATATCAAAGTCAATTTTATAACAGCAAAAGAAACAATTTCCATAAGTAAAATTATAACATATGATATTATGTTGACAAAGATAATAAAATATAGTTATACTAGAAAACACTTAAATTAATGTTAGCAATGGGTTGCTAGGGATGATTTCATTGCCCTCGTGGTGGAACTGGCAGACACACTAGCTTCAGGAGCTAGTTTCCGTAAGGAAGTGGAGGTTCAAATCCTCTCGAGGGCATTCTCTAAAGGAATAACCCTAAATAGTTTTCTTTTTTATCGGAGAGGTGGCAGAGTCCGGTTGAATGCGTCCGACTCGAAATCGGATGTCCCACCAAAAGTGGGACCGTGAGTTCAAATCTCACCCTCTCCGTGGTTTATGGAATAAAATCTTCATTGCGTACTAATAGAACAACGTGCTACAATACCTAATAAAATAATAGACGATGTAACATAAAAAGGAGACTTATAATGGGAATTTATAATGACAAATGTGGATTTGGCAAAAGAAAAACTAGTGTAACAGGGCAAAAGAAACTCAAGCGAATGATGGTACGAGCGATAGTCAAAAAGCTAAAGGCTGCCGGTAAACCGATTGACTTACAAGCTATCAATAAAGATGTATTTGACGCAGTTCGTAGGAAGAAATAAAGTTAAAAACAAAGGATATAATAGCCTTCTCTTTCTAAAATAGATTAAAAATTTTATCTGGGGAAATTATTCAAGAAACTTAGTAGCGTAGCAGTATTTTGTTTTTTATCGCTACCGATAATAAAAAGATAAGTTTTGGAAGCTAAGATAATCTTGAAGGCATTCTTAAGACGTGAAAATATCAACCCTAACTTACCTAACAATTCAAAAATACTTTTTTGTAAGATAAATTCCATTCCTTGATATAAACCTAAACCAATAACCGAATTTTTTATAAATTCTCTAAAGACTTTAATTTTGGAAACCGGCATAATTTTTGAACCCGGTCCGAGAGCCCTAATGCCGATTAAAATCAACCAAGGCAAAGAAGACTCTTTAGCGATTTTATCCTTGAAAGCTGTGACATCTATTAAGTATTTCGGCCCAAATTCCATTCTTTCGATATAGTAGACATATTGGTTAGGAATATCTTTAGGTTTTTCTGAAGCAGAAACTCCTATTCTTATCGGAAAAGGAAATATCCTACCGTTTCTATCAACTAATGGCGAGTCTTCGGAAATTAACTTAATATTAGTTTCTTTAAGTATATCTAGCAAAAGAGTAGTTTTACCTCCGCCCCGAGGAAGTAAAACTAAAATCCCCTTGCCATTTAAATCTAGGCCAAAACCATGTACTCGGTGCAATCCCCTAGAATCTAAATGGCTACCTACTAGAGATAATATAGTTAAATAAACTATCTCATGGCAAAGATATAAATCTTTGCCAAAGACCGTATACTCATTTTTCTTCTTATCTATTATCGTTAAACCCTTCCCGTAATAATCAATATAGTCTAGATTGTTCCAATGGTAACAAATATTACGCGGAGTATATAT
>JAGOLA010000017.1 GCA_017994375.1 Candidatus Omnitrophota bacterium
ACCTATACCCGGCAAGTTTTTAAGATCCTTAATCCTAAGAGAACCAAAGTTATTTATAATAGCGTTTGGTATAGAAAAATGGGTTTATCGCAATTTTTAAAATTGCTTTCTTCTTATACCGTCGCACGGATATTGGAGCGCGACGATTTCAGCCAGCGCCTTAAAGAGAACCGGCCTCTTAGTATGTTGGAAGTAATTTATCCCTTAATTCAAGGATATGATTCTTACCAAATCAAAGCTGATATTGAATTTGGCGGAACAGACCAAAAGTTTAACCTTATCGTAGGAAGAAACCTACAGCAGGCTTTCGGGCAAAGCCCGCAAGCTATAGTTACCATGCCTATCTTAGTAGGTTTAGACGGAAAAAATAAAATGTCTAAATCTTTGAATAATTATATTGGTATAACCGAAAGCCCTAAAGATATGTTCGGTAAAATAATGAGTATTTCCGATGAAGTCATGTGGGAGTATTTTCGCTTGCTTACCGACATAGATATCCAGACCGTCAAAAATATACACCCTAAAGAGGCTAAATTAAAGTTGGCTACGGAAATAGTTTCTTTCTATTACTCGCCAAGATTAGCCCTAAAGGCTAAAAAAAACTTTGAACGCGTTTTTTCCCAAAAGAATATCCCCGAGGACTTACCTATATATAAGGTAAGAGAAGACAGTATTGATATCATCGAGGTGCTTAGCCAGGCTGGTTTAGTAGCTTCTAAAAACGAAGCCCGGCGTCTTTTGAACCAAGGCTCAATTTCGGTTAGCCTAAATAATACCGCAGATTTATCGGTTCTTAAAGAGCAAAATATCTCTTTGCCGCCGGAAGGCTTAGTGTTTAAGGTAGGGAAAAAGAGGTTTCTTAAGGTATTATCCGCTAAATAATACCCTTGCATTTTATAGGACGGTTGTTATAATAACACTTCATTTATATATAAAATAAAGTTAATTTATCAAAGGAAGGAGGAAGTATGGCAGTAAAAGTAGGTATCAACGGGTTTGGGAGAATCGGAAGATTGGTGCTAAGATCAGCCTTAGAAAATAAGGTTAAAGATATTGAATTTGTAGCCATTAATGATATTACCAGCTCTTCTACTTTAGCTCATCTACTTAAGTATGATTCTAACTTTGGGATTCTTTCTAACGAGGTAAGAGCCGAGGCCGATAGCTTAATCGTAGACGGTAAAAAGATAAAAGTGTTAGCGGAAAAGGATCCTTCACGCCTTCCCTGGTCCAGTTTAGGAGTAGAGTTAGTGGTTGAATCAACCGGTTTATTTTGTGATGCCGAAAAAGCCGGAATGCATTTATCTGCCGGAGCCAAAAAAGTATTAATAACAGCACCGGCCAAAGGCAATGTAGCAACTTTTGTTTTAGGAGTAAATGAAGAGAAATACGACCCTAAAAAAGACCATATCGTATCTAATGCCTCTTGCACTACTAACTGTATTGCCCCGGTAGTAAAAGTTATTAAGGATGCCTTAGGAGTAAAAAAAGGTTTAATGACTACTATCCATTCCTACACTAATGACCAACGCATATTAGATTTGACACATAAAGATTTACGCCGGGCCAGATCCGCTGCCCTTTCGATGATACCCACTACTACCGGAGCAGCTAAAGCCGTAGGTTTAGTTATTCCGGAGCTAAAGGGTAAATTAGACGGCTTATCTATCCGCGTTCCTACACCTACAGTTTCTATTGTAGATGTAGTAATGCAGGTTAATAAAGAAACCACTAAAGATGAAGTCAATAATCTGCTCAACAAAGCCGCCGAAGGAAAATTAAAAGGAATTTTAGGAGTTTGTAAAGAGCCGTTAGTATCGATAGACTTTAAGAAGAATTCTCTTTCTTCGATAGTTGATGCTGACCAAACTTTCTGTATCGGCGATATGGTTAAAGTGCTTTCTTGGTATGACAACGAGTGGGGATATTCTTGCCGCGTAGTAGATTTGATTAAATATATGGTTAAATAGCGAAAAGTGCAAAACCAAGATTTTATGAATAAAAAGTCCATAAAAGATGTAAATATTAAAGGAAAACGCGTACTAGTACGCGTGGACTTTAATGTCCCTTTAGATAAGAGTTTAAATATTACTGATGATAGTAGGATCAAAAAGTCGCTGGAGACGATAAAATATATTATCGAGAAGGGAGGAAAGCTTATTTTGATGAGCCATCTTGGCCGTCCCGAAGGAGAAGTAAAACCGGAGTTTAGCCTTAAACCGGTAGCCAAACATCTAAGTAAACTTTTAGGCCGGCCGGTTAAAATGCTAGATGATTGTATCGGTGAGAATGTCCGTTCACAAATAGCCAAGATGTCTTCGGGAGAGGTAGTTTTACTAGAGAATTTGCGGTTTCATAAAGAAGAAACTAAAAATAACCCCGAATTCGCCAAAAGCTTAGCTACCCTCGGCGATATCTTTGTAAACGATGCTTTTGGAACTTGTCATAGAGCCCATGCTTCCACTGAAGGAGTCACCCATTATTTAGAATCAGTTTCCGGTTTTTTAGTTCAGAAAGAAATTGAGTACTTTGAGAAAGTTTTAACTTCACCTAAGAAGCCGCTAATTTTTATTCTCGGCGGCGCTAAAGTATCCGATAAAATTCCCGTTATTGAGAATATGCTTACCAAAGCCAATACCATTTTAATTGGCGGAGCTATGGCTTATACTTTTATGAAAGTCAAAGGAATAGATATCGGCTCTTCCCGCTTAGAAGAAGATATGCTCGATACCGCTAAAAGGATTTTAACTTTGGCTGAAAAATCCAAAGTAGAAATATTTTTACCGATAGACCATATGGTTACTGATAATATCGAAAATACCAAGGGCGCTAAGATAACTAATGATGAAAATATCGCTTCCGGCTTAAAGGGAGTAGATATTGGGCCAAAGACCATAAAATTATTTAGCGAGAAAATTCAGAAAGCTAAGACTATTATTTGGAATGGTCCGGTTGGCATCTTTGAGACCGATGCTTTTAGTCAAGGCTCTAAGGCTTTAGCCGAAGCTATCGGAAATTCTAAGGCCATTTCGGTTATTGGCGGCGGAGATACCGCAGCTTGTGTGGCTAAATTTTCTCTGACAGAGAAAATGTCGCACATTTCTACCGGCGGCGGAGCTTCCTTAGAGTATTTGGAAGGCAAAGTTTTGCCGGGAGTGGCAGCATTAACTGACAAGTAAGAATGAGAAGACCGTTTATTGCTGGCAATTGGAAAATGTATAAGACTAATCAGGAAGCCTTAGAATTAGTTAATGGCTTAAAGAGAGAGTTAGCTGATTTGGATGGTGCTGATATTGTAGTTTGTCCTCCTTTTACGGCATTGTCGGATGTATCTGACCTTCTCATTGATTCTAATATAAAGTTAGGGGCCCAAAATTTATATTGGCAAGAAGAAGGAGCTTTTACCGGCGAAATCAGCCCGGTTATGCTTAAGGATATCGGATGCCAATATGTGATAATTGGACATTCGGAGCGCCGAAAATACTTTTTAGAGAGCGATGAAGAGATAAATAAAAAAATTAAGGCCGCTATTAAAAATGATTTGATACCTATTTTTTGTCTGGGAGAAACATTACAAGAGCGTGAAGATAATAAGACTATAAGTATAGTGGAAAAACAGTTAAAAACAGGTTTAGCCGGGTTAGAGGAAGATAGCATCAATAAAATAATTATTGCTTATGAACCGGTTTGGGCTATTGGTACCGGAAAAACAGCTACACCGCAAATTGCTCAAGAAGTCCACCAGTTTATCCGCAGCTGGATAGCAAAAAATATTTCTTCTTTGGCAGCCGAAAATTTAAAGATTCTTTATGGTGGCAGTGTTAAGCCGTCTAATGCCAAAGATTTAATTAAGCAACCTGATATCGACGGCGCTTTAGTGGGAGGAGCTTCTTTAGAGATAAGTTCTTTTGTAGAAATAATAAAAAACTCTTTATAAAAATGTATAATTTAATCTTAACCATCCACATTCTGGTAGCTATCGGTTTAATTATTTTGATTCTTATCCAAAGAGGCCGTAGCGGAGGATTAGTAGAAGCCTTGGGAGGAGTAGAATCTATCTTTGGGACTAAGACCAGCTCTTTTTTCGTAAAGATTACGGTTGTTTTAGCTATTTTGTTTTTTGTTACTTCGGTATCGTTAGCCTATCTTTCTAAACAAAGAGGCAAATCCTTAATGGGAAACTATAAGGATGTCCCCAGTTCCGAACAACCTCAACAGTAATCCTATTTTTTAGATGAATAAAAAGTTAGTTTTAGCTTTAATGGCTATTCTATTGTCGTTAAGCGCTATCGCTTTAGCGGAAGGTCTCTTTAAAGAACTGTATACTGACTATAAAATCGAGTGCGGAAAATCCGGCCAAAGATTAATTCTTTCTACAGTTTCTGACCCTAAGTCTTTTAATCCCATAGTGGCCCAGGAAACTTCTACTACCCAGATTACCTCTTATTTATTCGAAGGTTTAACAAAGGTTGATCCTCTTACTTTGGAGGTTTTACCTAATTTAGCCGAGAAGTGGGAGACTAAAGATGGGCAGGAGTGGATTTTTTATCTACGTAAAGGAGTGCTTTGGAATGATGGGGTAGAATTTCGGGCTCAAGATGTGGTTTTCACTTTTAATGAATTAATATACAATCCCGACATACCCAGTGGAAGTAAAGATATTTTTACCCTGGAAGGTAAACAGATAATAGTAGAAGCTTTAGACGATTATACAGTAAGATTTAAATTACCGTCGGTGTTTGCCCCTTTTTTACGGGCACTTAGCCAGGATATCTTACCGCAGCATAAGTATTCTTCTTTAGTAAAAGATAATAAATTTTCTTTTGCCTTAGGCTTAGATAGCCGGCCTAAAGATATCGTCGGCACCGGGCCCTTTATTCTTAAACAATACCTTCCCGGTGAAAGAGTAGTGTTGACTAAAAATAAGCTTTATCATCGTAAAGACGATTGCGGCAATAAACTACCTTATTTAGAAGAAATAATTTTTATCATTATGCCCAATGCCGATACGGCTTTACTTAAATTTTTGGAAGGAGAGATAGACTATTATTCTCTGCGACCGCAAGATTTAGGGATACTCGGCCCGCTTAAAGAAAAATATAATTTTGATATTTATAATGCCGGCCCGGCTTTTGGTTCAGATTTTATAGTTTTTAACCAGAATCCCCAAAAGAACACTTTAACCAATAAGCCTTTTGTTTTGCCTTATAAATTAAAATGGTTTCAAAATAAACAATTTCGTCGAGCCATATCTTTTTCTTTAAACAGAAAAGAGATAGTCGATATTTTAATGAACGGCTTAGGCCGGCCGCAATATTCTCCTTTAAGCCCGGCTAATACTTTTTATTATAACGAGAAGGTAAAAGAATACCCTTATCTTCCCGAGAAATCCAAAGTAATCCTTGCTAAGCTAGGTTTCAAAGACAGTAATAACGACGGAATATTAGAAGATTCCCAAGGCCGAAAGCTAGAAATTAATTTTTTTACTAATGCCAACGATACCCAAAGGGTCCAGATAGCCACTTTAATAAAGCGGGATTTAGAGAACATCGGGATAAAAATCAATTTTCAGCCTTTAGATTTTAATAATTTAGTCAGTAAATTAACGGCAACTTTTGATTGGGAAATGATTTTAATCGGCCTTACCGGAGGAATCGAGCCTTATTTCGGTAAAAATGTCTGGTCTTATAAAGGTAATCTGCATATGTGGAATAGTAGTTTAAGCCCGATTTCCGACTATGAAGAGGAAATAGAAGAAATATTTAACTTAAGCGCAGTCACTTTGGATGAGAAACAGAGAAAAAAACTTTTTTTCCGCTGGCAGGAGATAGCATCACAAGAGTTACCGCTTATCTATACTGCCATACCTTATTCTATTTATGCAGTAAGAAATAAATTTGGCAACTTATATCCTACGGTTTACGGCGGAGCTTTTTCGCAGATAGAGCATATTTATATCAAAGATAATGAAGTAAATTAGCTTGACACCAATATTGATTTATGTTAAAGTTTATAAAAATGAGGTTTTTACTTGCCGTTTTCTTGCTATTCTTCCCTTTATTTTATTCCCAAGCTCAAGACAGTCTTCTAGAGCAGCAAGCTCGAGCTTATAGAGATGAAGGATACCGGTTACAATTAAGAGGGGATTTAAACGGAGCTCTTTCTTTTTACCAAAAAGCTTCGCAAATGGACCCTAACTTTGCGCAAGCCTTTAACGATGCCGGAGTTATTTTAGAGAGTAAAGGCCAGGAAGAACGCGCTATCCAAATGTACGAAAAAGCCATTAAAGTAGACCCTACTTGCTTAGCCGCCTACACTAACTTAGCTTTTCTTTATGAAAAAAGAGGAGATGTTGCTAAAGCAACTTTCTATTGGAAGAAAAGGTATCGTTTGGGTAAAAAAGGCGACTATTGGTGGTTGGTGTCCCAGCAGCACTTAGTAAGTTTAGGCACTTATCCCGAAGTTAAGAAGGATATCTTAGAATTTGAGGCTTCAACTTTATCCCGGGAAATCAGTTATAAGCGGGAACAAGAGAAGTTAGAAACTATAGAAGAAGCCAAGTTCCACTTTGAGATTGGCAAGAAAGCTTTTAGTGAAAAAGATTACGAGATAGCGGTCAAAGAGTTTCGCACGGTTCTTTTTTTGAACCCTCCGGATGAGAAACTCAAAAGTAAAACCCGCGATTATTACGTCCAGGCAGAAAGGTTTTATCTTAAAAATCAGGCTTTTTCTAGTACTCAACGGGCTTTAGATTATATTAAAAGCGGTGATTTTGCTTCTGCCGGCGAAAGGTTAAGAGATGCTCTTAAAGCAGTTTCTGGTATTACTCAATAAGGTTTTAGCCAGCCGTTTACACCCCTTTAGAGATTAAAAGAGAAAGTATTTATAGTAATAGGGTTTTAACAAATAAAATAAGTAACGCTTAAGCTAAAATACGGTTGTTGGAGTAAATTTTAGTGCTTCGGCCCGTAAGATTAAAAATATCTTTATTCCCAATATACCTTTTAGTTAATGATAACGATTGTTCCTTGCCGTTTTAAATACAAACAGGATAAACACTATATTGATTTTTCTGCTCGGGAGGGAACTACGGACTTTAATATGGAGGGCCCCACTTTTTAATGTCAAAAGAGACACTTTATCTGATAGACGGAACTTCTTTATGCTACCGTGCTTTTTTTGCGATCAATCTTTCGACACGGGAGGGTTTTCCTACCGGAGCAATATATGGGTTCTATCAGACTTTAAAGAAGATAATTGCTAAATTTAACCCTTTATATTTGGGGGTTTGTTTCGATGTTTCCCGGAAAACCTTTCGACAGGAAAAGTTTAAGGAATACAAGATACAAAGGCCTCCTTTACCGGATGCTTTAAATGCTCAATTTCCTCTTATCCGTAAATTAATCTCTTCTTTAGGTATAGCGATAGTGGAAAAAGAGGGCTATGAAGCCGATGATGTCATCGCTTATTTTTGCGATAAAGCTCTTAAAGGGAATTTAAAAGCTATTGTTATTAGTTCGGATAAAGACCTTCTTCAGCTCATCAATGACAATAAGGTTTCGATTTACGATTATTATAAAGACCAAGTTATCAACGAAGAAGTTTTTTTAAAGGAGTACGGTTTTAAGCCGGCATTAATTAAGGATTATCTTTCTTTAGTCGGAGACAGTAGCGATAACATACCGGGCGCCAAAGGTATTGGTAAAGTAGGCGCCGGTAAATTAATTAAAGAGTTCGGAAGTATCGAAGATATTTTTAGCAACTTAAACAAGCTTTCCTTTAAGATGCAAGATTTGATAAAAAATAATAAGGAAATGATCGATTTAAGCAAAGAGTTGATAACACTGCAGAGCCCTAAGCTAGATTTGAATTGGTCGGATTTAAAGATAAAAAGTCCGGATTATAAAGAGGTCTATAAGATGTTTAGCGAATTAGAATTTAAGAGCCTTCTGGCAGATTTTTCTCAACCAGCTGGGTCTTTAAATATCGAAATTAAAGAAAAGGACTTAAGGAAAGAATTATCAGGTGCTAAAGAGCTGATATTTTCTTTATCAGAAGATGAAATTTTAGTATTTAGCCAGCAAGATAACTGTATCTATAAAGATAAGGCCTCTAAACTAAAAGATATTTTAGAAGATAAAAATATTAAAAAAATCTCCTGCGGGTTCTATAAATATCTTCAAAATTTAAGAGAAGTCAATTGGCAAGGATTGTATTTTGATGTAGGAATTGCAGCTTACCTATTGGATTCTTCTTTGGCGGATTATGAATTGCCCACCTTAGTTTCTTATTTTTTAAACGAACAGGCATCTTCTGATTGCGATAAATTTGCCTCTTATTTTATTTTTAAGCTATATGAACAACTAAGCAGAAAACTAAAAGAGGAGAATTTAGAAGTTCTTTTCTATGATATCGAGATGCCGCTTATTAAGCTGTTAGATAAAATGCAATATTACGGCTTAAAAATAGATTTAAAGGCTTTAAGTAAGCTTTTTGGCAATATGGAAAAAGAAGGCAAAGAAATAGAAGAAAATATTTTTAAAGCAGCAGGGGAAGAGTTTAATTTAAATTCGCCTAAACAGTTAGCCGTAGTTCTTTTTGATAAATTAAAGATAAAGCCGTTTAAGAGAACCAAAACCGGCTATTCGACCAGCGAAGAAGTTTTAGAAATATTATCCGAAACTTATCCTATAGCAAAGGCTATATTGGAATATCGTCATCTTAACAAGCTTAAAACTACTTATGTTCTTCCGCTTATCGAAGCAGCTAAAGATAATAAAGGCATTTTACATGCTCAATTTAATCAGACTTCGACTCAGACTGGCCGGCTTTCTAGTTCTGATCCTAATTTGCAGAGTATTCCGGTTAAAGGTAAATTTTCTTTTAGTCTAAGAGAGGCCTTTATTTCTTCTTTTGAAGAGGGTTATCTAGTATCTGGGGATTATTCCCAGATAGAATTAAGAATATTGGCGCATTTATCCGAGGATGAACAGCTAAGAGAGGCTTTTAAGCAAAACGAAGATATTCACAGCTTTACCGCTACTTTGCTTTTTGGAATAAAAAAGCAGGAGGTCAGCGATTATCAGCGGGATTTAGCCAAACGGGTCAATTTCGGTATTATCTACGGCATGAGCTCTTACGGTTTAGCTAAAGAGTTAAAAATTTCTCCTCAAGAAGCGCAAACTTTTATCGACAGTTATTTTTTACGCTATCAAGGAGTTAAACGCTATATCAATAAATTATGCCTTCAGGCTGAAGAGGAAGGAGCGGTAAAAACTATCTTAGGACGTAAAAGAAGGTTATTTAATCTTAAGAGTACTAACGTTCAACTTAAAGATATGGCTTATCGGCAGGCTATAAATACTCCGGTGCAGGGTTCTTGTGCCGACCTTATAAAAGTAGCTATGGTGCGCATAGATAAAGAATTTACAAAACAAAATTTAAGAACAAGGCTAATTATGCAAATTCACGATGAGCTTGTTTTTGATGTTCCGAAAAACGAATTAGGTGTTATTAAGTCTTTAGTTAAGGAGCAGATGGAGAAAGCAATGGACTTAATTGTTCCGGTTAAGGTTAAGATGAAGGCCGGCCGTAATTGGGCCCAAATGGAAAGCTTCTCTTAAAATATAATATAAACTATGGGTGTTTTTGGATTAACAGGGAATCCTTCGAGCGGTAAAACTACCGTGCTTAAATTATTTAAAGATAATGGAGCAGTAGTTTTTGATTGCGATAAAAGAATTCATGAGTATTATCGCGATAAGGATAACCTTATTTATAAAAAAATAAAAGCCTTCTTTCCCAAGGTTCTAAAAAAAGGAGTAATCCGAAGAGACCTTTTAGGAAAAGAAGTTTTTTTTGATAAACAAAAACTCAAAGAGCTGGAAGATATTGTTCATCCGACCATTAAGAGCGATTTATTAGCTTGGATTAATAAGGTGCGTTTTAAAAAAGGTATTTTTGTAGCCGAAGTTCCATTGCTTTTTGAAAAAAAGCTAGAATCATATTTTGACGGCGTAATTTTAGTATTAACTTCGGTGCCGAGCCTTATAGAAAGATTAATAGAAAAATATTCTATTTCCCAAGAACAAGCTTTAAAAAGACTTTCGCTGTACCTTCCGGCCAGCGAGAAGATAGAAAAGGCTGATTTTATAATTAATAATAATTTAGGTTTTTTAGAGTTGAAAAAGGAGGTTAATTTACTGTGGAAAAAACTAAAATAAAAATGAAAAGTAAGGAGGTAGTTGTGGATGATAGTATTGATATCGCGACATTGCGCGATATGAAAATTTCCGAGTTAAACAAAATAGCCAAAGATTTTAATGTCAACGGAGTTAGCGGATTGCGCAAGCAGGATTTGATATTCAAAATCTTACAGGCCCAAGCTGAGAAAAAAGGGCTGATGTTTGGCAACGGAGTTTTGGAAGTGCTCTCGGAAGGGTTTGGGTTTTTAAGGTCGATAAACTATAGTTATTTACCTTCTCCGGATGACATCTATGTTTCGCCTTCCCAAATCCGTAAATTCTCTTTGCGTACTGGAGATACTGTAAGCGGCCAAATAAGACCGCCTAAGGATAATGAAAAATATTTTGCTTTGCTAAAGGTAGAAGCAGTGAATTTCGGCAATCCCGATGAGTCTAGGAACCGAGTCCTTTTTGATAACTTGACGCCCATATATCCTAAGGAAAGGTTTATCCTTGAGACTGAAAGCGATGAGCTATCGATGCGGGTTTTAGACTTACTTTGCCCTATTGGCAAGGGTCAGCGCGGTTTGATCGTAGCGCCGCCTTACAGCGGTAAAACGGTATTACTGCAAAAAGTAGCTAATGCTATAATGAAAAATTATCCCGATGCTATATTGATGGTTTTACTCATCGATGAGCGTCCGGAAGAAGTTACCGAAATGAAGAAGATGGTTAAAGGAGAAGTAACCAGTTCAACTTTTGACGAACCGGCCCAAAGGCACATTCAGGTAGCGGAAATGGTTATGGAAAAAGCTAAACGCTTAATCGAGCACAAAAAAGACGTGATAATACTATTAGACAGTATTACCCGCTTGGCTCGCGCTTATAACTTGGTAGAGCCGCATTCAGGAAGAATTCTTTCCGGAGGAATCGATTCCAACGCTTTGCATAAGCCTAAGCGCTTTTTCGGTGCTGCCAGAGCTTTGGAAGAAGGAGGCTCTTTGACGATAATAGCTACTTCTTTGATAGATACCGGCTCCAGGATGGATGATGTAATTTTTGAAGAGTTCAAGGGAACCGGCAATATGGAGATTACTTTAGATCGCAGCATCTTCCAGAAAAGAATTTATCCTTCTATCGATATTAAGCGCTCTAATACCAGAAGAGAAGAGCTCTTAATTCATCCCGATGAATTAAAGAGGATTTGGATTTTGCGTAAGGCTTTAAACGAGTTAAGTTCCGGAGAGGCTTTAGAGCTTTTAATCGAGAAGTTATCAAAGACTAAAAACAACGTTGAATTTTTAATGACACTTAATAAATAATTCGACTACAGTCTTTTTCGGCACGCTTCGCGTTTGAAAAAGACTAAGTCTCATTAAGGAGGTAAGAAAATGAAGGAAAAGACGCATCCTAAGTATGAAGCTGCCACTATTATGTGTGCTTGCGGTAATGTTGTGCATACGCGTTCTACCAAAAAGACCATTAATGTCGAAATTTGTTCGAAGTGCCACCCTTTTTTCACCGGAAAACAAAAGTTTGTTGATTCCGAAGGAAGAGTAGATAAATTCTTAAAGAAGTATAAAAATAAAGAGTAAATTATTAAAATCTACTATAAATGATTAATTTCGATAAGCTAAATAAGGAATACCTTGAGTTGTCGCATCAGCTATCTCAACAGGAAACCTTAAAAGACCGGGAAAAATACGCTAAGTTAACCAAGAGGTTTTCCTATTTGGAGAGGATTATTTCTTATTTAAAGGAAAAGGAGCGGTATCTTAAAGAAAAAGAACACCTTTCGCATTTACTTTCTGATTCCCATGAAGACAGGGAAATGAAGGAATTGGCTCAAGAGGAGGCAAAACAGCTGGAAGAAAAATTAAAAACTATTACTTTGAAGATTGAAGATATGGTTTTTGAAGATGAGCAGCCGCAAAGGGACGTTATTATCGAGATACGTTCCGCGGCCGGCGGAAATGAATCAGCTCTTTTTTCGGGAGTTCTGTTTAAGATGTACACTAAATATGCCGAAAATAATAATTGGAAAGTAGAAATTTTAAGCTCTCATCCGACAGAAATCGGCGGTTTTAAAGAAGTAATTTTTTCGGTTAAAGGGAAAGGTGCTTATAGCCATCTTAAATTTGAAAGTGGCGTACATCGAGTACAGAGAGTACCGGTTACCGAAGCTAGCGGAAGAATACATACTTCTACTACGACTGTGGCGGTGTTAGTGGAGCCTAAAGAAGTGGAAATAAAGATAAACCCCGAAGATTTAAAAATAGATACTTTTCGTTCTTCCGGAGCCGGCGGCCAGCACGTTAATGTCACTGATTCTGCGGTAAGAATAACGCATTTGCCTACTGGCACTATTGTAAGTTGTCAGGATGAGCGTTCCCAGATTAAGAATAGAGAAAAAGCCTTAAGAGTTATTAAAGCCCGTCTCATGGAAAAGAAGCTTCGAGAAGAAACCGCTAAAATGGTTAAAACCCGCCGGACTCAAGTTGGCGGAGGAGAACGTAGCGAAAAGATAAGAACTTATAATTTTCCGGAGAGAAGAGTTACGGACCACCGCATAAATCTGACTATTTATCGTTTAGAGGAAGTTTTAGAGGGTGATTTAGACGAGATTACCGCAGAACTTATCAAAAAAGAAAGAGAAGAAGTTTATGAAGCTAAAGGCTTGGTTTAAGGATAATAGTAATTTATTTAGCAGTTGTGATTTACGTTTTCTTATTAAGGATATTAATTTACGAAAAAATAGTCCGTTTTTAGAAGAAGTATCTTTGAATTCCGAAGACTTAGCCTATTTAGAGCGAATAAAAGAGGCATATATTAAAGGTATACCTTTAGCTTATATTTTAGGTAAAGAAGAATTTTTTGGTTTAGAACTTAAAGTTAACCCTAAAGTTTTAATACCGCGTCCGGAAACAGAGCTAATAGTTGAGAAAGCTATAGAAGTAATAAACAGAAATAACTTGTATTTTATCCTTGATTTATGCTGCGGTTCGGGAAATATCGCTTTAAGTATAAAAAAGACAGTTTCTCAAGAAATATCAGTTTTTGCCGCGGATGTGGATTTTAAAGCTCTTTTGGTAGCTAAAGATAATATTAGTAATTATTCAGAGAATATAAAATTAGTTCAAAGTGACTTATTAGGAGCCTTTAAACCTAAGAGCTTTGACTTAATTATTTCTAATCCGCCTTATGTAGAGAGTGATAATGTTGAAGGCGCTCTTAAATTTGAACCTAAGATAGCTTTAGACGGCGGCCAAGACGGACTATTTTTCATTCGTAAGATATTAGAACAGGCGCCTAAATATTTAAAAAATGATGGTTATCTTATTTTAGAAATAGGTTATAATTATAAGGATAATGCCGAGAAGGCAATTTCTTCTTTGGCTACCTATAAGATAGAAGAGTGGGTTCGTGATTATAGCGGTTATTGGCGAGGAGTAATTTTAAAATTAAAAAACTAAAAAAAATTTAATAATATGGATAAATTTGTTGTTCACCAATCTAAATTATCAGGAGAAATCAAAGTAAGCGGTTCTAAAAATGCAGCTTTACCGATTATGGCCGCCACATTATTAACCGACGAAGAGTGTATTATTCGTAATGTACCGGACCTTATGGACATAAGGACAATGATAAAAATTTTAGAAGCTTTGACTAAGAAGGTTTCTTTTCAGAAAGGAACTTTAATCGTACAAAGTAAGAAAAAAAAGAGTATTATAGCGCCTTACAATTTAGTTCGAACAATGCGGGCTTCTTTCTGTTGCTTAGGCCCGCTTTTAGCAAAATACAAAAAAGCCCAAGTTGCTTTGCCGGGTGGTTGTATTATTGGAGTGCGGCCGGTTGATTTGCATATCAAAGGATTAAAAGATTTAGGAGCAAAAATTAACGTCGAAAAAGGTTATTGTCATGCTAAAGCAGAAATTTTACGGGGTAAGCGCATTTATTTAGGCGGAGGTTTTGGTTCGTCGGTCTTAGCCACCGATAATGTTTTAATGGCCGCTGTATTAGCTAAAGGTGAAACTATCATTGAGCATGCTGCCTGTGAACCAGAAGTAGAATGTTTAGCTCAATTTTTAAAAAAAATGGGAGCTGAAATTTACGGAGAAGGAACTCCTTCGATAAGAATAAAAGGTAAATCGCGTCTTCGTGGTTGTGAATTCAGAGTTATAGCCGATAGGATAGAAGCCGGAACTTTTATTGCTGCGGCTTTGGCTACTAAATCTAGTATCCGAATAAAAGGAGCTAACTCTTTACATCTTACCTCGGTTATTGAGATAGCCCGAAAAATGGGCGCTCGGATAAATATCGATAAAAATAATACCATTTTAGTAAAACCCAAAAAGAGATTAAATCCCGTTAATATTGTTACCCTTCCTTATCCGGGTTTTCCTACGGACTTACAAGCACAATTTATGGTTTGTGCTTGTTTCGCTAAAGGAATTTCTTTAGTTAATGAGAAGATATATCCGGACCGATTTATGCACGTTGCGGAATTGAATCGTATGGGTGCAGGTATCCAAAGAAGCGGTCCTTATGCCATAGTAGAAGGAAAGGAAAAATTGTATGGCGCAGAAATAATGGCTTCGGATTTAAGGGCTTCGGCAGCACTTTTGATTGCCGGTTTAGCTGCCCAAGGCAAAAGCGAAATTTTACGAATTTATCATATTGATAGAGGTTATGAGAATATTGAAAGTAAATTAAGAAAAATAGGTGCTAAAATAAAACGCCAAAAACAATAATTATGCAGGTATTAGTTATAGATAATTATGATTCTTTTACTTACAATTTAGTCCAATACCTTCAAGAGTTAGGGGCTAAAACTAAGGTATTTCGTAATGATAAGGTAAGTTTAGCCAAAATAAAAAAAATCAAATTTGATAGAATAGTTATTTCTCCCGGACCAGGGCGTCCTGAAGATAGCGGAATAAGTTGTTCTTTAATTAAGGAGTATTATCGGAAAGTACCGATTTTAGGCGTTTGTCTAGGGCATCAGTGTATCGGCTATTGTTTTGGCGGACGTATTGTCGCGGCAAAAACTATTATGCACGGTAAAATTTCCGAAATATATCATGATAACTGTAAGCTATTTAAAGGGATTAAAAATCCTTTTTTAGCTACCCGCTATCATTCTTTAGTGATTCAGAAAAAAGGTTTGCCAAAAAATTTAGTTATCATTGCTTATACTTGCGACGGTACTATTATGGGAGTTAAAGATAAAAATTTTCCTTTATATGGCGTACAGTTTCATCCGGAGTCCATTTTGACTACCGAAGGAAAAAAGATCCTTAAGAATTTTTTAGAAATATGATTAAAAATATAATTTCCCAGCTTCTTGAGAAGAAAAATCTTAATTTTCAGCAGACTAAAGAGTTATTCGATGAAATATTGTCTTCATCTTTGACGCCGGCTCAAATAGCCGCAGTTTTGTTACTATTAAAGGCTAAAGGCGAAACCGGTGAAGAAATTTTTGCCGCTGCTATGTCTATAAGAGAGAAAGCCATTAAAATAAATCCTAAAGATAACTTTTTTGGCATAGAAGATAAAGAAGAGCAGATAATGGATACTTGCGGCACCGGAGGCTCAGGTTTAAATAAATTTAATATTTCTACCGCCACAGCTTTTGTTGTTAGCGGAGCCGGAATAAAAGTAGCTAAACATGGAAATAGAGCCATGTCTTCTAATTGTGGGAGCGCCGATGTTTTAGAGGCTTTAGGAATAAATATTACCGTAGAGCCAAAAGTCATGGAAAAGGCTATAAAAAATATCGGGATAGGGTTTCTTTATGCGCCTTTATACCATCCGGCTTTGGCTAAGGTAGCACAAATTAGAAAAGAATTAGGCGTACGGACGATTTTTAACATTTTAGGCCCTCTTTGCAATCCAGCCTTAGCTAATCATCAGCTTCTAGGTACTTATAATTATAATTTAGCCAGGACTTTAGTTTTAGTTTTAAAAAAAATAGGCTTAAAAAAAGTTTTTGTAGTTTATAGCAAAGATACCGGCGATGAGATATCTTTATCTGGTCCGACAGGAGTTTTTTTTCTTAATAATAAAAAGATAAGTAATTTTACTTTAAGGCCGGTTGATTTTGGCTTAAAAAGGATAGCCCTTAAAGATATAATAGTAAAAGATTTAAAAACTTCGGCAAAAATCGTCAAAGATGTTTTAGGAGGCAAAAAAGGGCCGGCTCGGGATATAGTTTTAGCCAATGCCAGCGCCTGTTTTTATCTTTTAGGGAAAGTTAGCGACTTTAAACAGGGAGTTAGCTTGGCTAACGAAGTGATCGCTAGCAAAAAAGCTTTAGGAAAGTTCTTACAGCTCAAAGAATTTTTAGATAAAAATGCATAAAGTATTATCCTTAATTATCGAAGCTAAAAAAAATAAGGTTGAGGTTTTAAAGAAAAACCAGCAAGCCATATTATCTTTAGTAAAAAACGCTCCGGCGCCAATTTCTTTTAAGGAAGCCATTAAAAGGGCGGGTAAAGTGTCTTTTATTGCCGAAATAAAACAAGCTTCGCCTTCTTCCGGAGTCTTACGGCCGAATTTTTCGCCTTTAGAATTAGCCAAAACTTTTCAAAAATCCGGAGTAAATGCTATTTCGGTAGTTACTGAAGAAGATTTTTTTCTAGGTAAAATTAATTATCTTGAGGATATCCGAAAAGAAGTGAATATCCCTATCTTAAGAAAGGACTTTATCTTAGACGAAATTCAGATTTTAGAATCCAGGGCAGTCGGCGCCGATGCTATTCTATTAATTATGGGGATTTTAAACGAAGAAAAAATTAAAACTCTTTTTTCTTATGCTAAAGATTTGGGAATGGATGTTTTAGTAGAAGTACATACCGAAAAAGAGTTAAAAAAAGTTATTAAGCTAGGAGCAGATATTGTCGGTATAAATAGCCGCAATTTACATACTTTTAAGATTAATTTATCGAGGCCAAAGAGTTTATTACCTTTTATTCCGGAAAATATAGTAAAAGTCAGCGAAAGCGGCATAAAATCTCTTAAGGATATATTGCTTCTTAAAGGTTTAGGAGCGGATGCAGTACTAGTGGGAGAAGTCTTGATGAGGGCGGATAATATCGAAGAGAAGATAAAAGAGTTGCACATAGACGTCTAATATAGATAAAAGATATATTATGAAAAATCAAAAACAATTCAAAAATGATACGGGTAAAAATTTGCGGGATAACTAATTTGGAAGATGCTCTTTTGGTTTCCGAAGAGGGAGCCGATGCGGTGGGCTTTATATTCTCTTTAAAAAGTCCTCGCTACATCAACATAAAAGCTGCCGAAAAAATTATTCAGCATCTCGGACCTTTTATAGCTAAAGTAGGAGTATTTTTAGACGAAGATAAAGAAAAGGTATTAAATATCGCTAATTTACTTAAACTAGATGTTTTACAATTTCATGGTAGTGAGCCTTCGGCTTATTGTGACTTTTTCCAGCCGAAGTTCAAAGTCATAAAAGTATTTTTTCCGCAAGATAGACCTTATGAGAAAAAGATATCCCGTTATAAAGTAGATGCTTATATGTTTGATGTCTTGTATCAAGATAAATTAAAAGGTAAGAAAATACTTTCTGCAGAAGTTTTAAAAGAATTAGGGTCTTTAATAAAAAAGGGCGAAAAAATAATTATTTCCGGAGGGCTTAACCTGGAAAATATCGATAAGATAAAAAAGCTCAATCCTTACGCCGTGGATGTTGCTAGCAGTTTAGAAAAGTTTGTAGGTAAAAAAGATAAAGATTTAGTAAAAAAATTTATTAGGAAGGTAAAATCATGACTTTACCGAATAAAAAAGGTTACTTTGGAGCTTTTGGCGGAAAATTCGTTCCCGAGACTATTTCTTTCTGTCTGGAAGAGTTAGAAGCTGTCTATAATAAAGCCAAAAGAAATAAGAAGTTTAAACAAGAGCTGTCTTATTTTTTATCTGAATATGCCGGTCGTCCCAGCCCGCTTTACTTTGCCGGTAATTTAAGCAAGTTATTAGGCAATAAAATTTACCTAAAAAGAGAAGATTTACTTCACACCGGAGCCCATAAGATAAACAACGCTTTAGGTCAAGCACTTTTAGCTAAATTTATGGGTAAAAAAAGGATAATTGCTGAAACCGGCGCTGGTCAGCATGGGGTGGCAGTAGCTACCGTTGCTAGTCTTTTAGGCTTTAGATGTGATATTTACATGGGAGAAGAAGATATAAAACGCCAAAGCATGAATGTTTTTCGGATGGAAGTTTTAGGGGCTAACGTTATACCTGTTAGTAGCGGCTCTAAAACTTTGAAAGATGCTTGTAACGAAGCTTTTAGAGATTGGGTAACAAACGTAAGAGATACCCATTATCTTCTTGGTTCGGTAGTAGGGCCGCATCCTTATCCGATGATAGTAAGAGATTTTCAGGCCGTTATCGGTAAAGAAGCCAGAACCCAAATATTACAAAAAGAAAAAAAGCTTCCAGATTATTTATTAGCTTGTGTCGGAGGAGGCAGCAATGCTATCGGTCTTTTTTATCCTTTTTTTAGAGATAGAAAAGTAAAGTTTATCGGCGTTGAAGCTGCTGGTTTTGGTTTAAATAGCTATAATTCAGCTTCGTTAGTG
>JAGOLA010000112.1 GCA_017994375.1 Candidatus Omnitrophota bacterium
TTCTATAGCCCCGGGCTTAGATTATCCAGGTGTTGGTCCAGAACATGCTTTCTATAAGATAACTAAAAGAGCCCAATATGTAACGGTTAAAGATAAAGAAGCTCTCAAAGGGTTTAAGTTGCTTTCGGAAACCGAAGGAATTATTCCGGCCTTAGAGCCTTCACATGCCTTATACTATTTAAAGACAATGGCTAAGAAAGAAAAAGGTAAATTAATTATAGTTTGTCTTTCCGGAAGAGGCGATAAAGATTTAAATATCATACGCAATTATAAATTATGAGATTAAAAGATAAGTTTAAAGAATTAAAGAAAAATAAGCAGAAGGCTTTTATTGCTTACATCCCTTTTGGTTACCCTAGCATTAATTTGAACCGGAATATTTTTTTAGCTCTTCAAGAAGGCGGTGTTGACGTAATAGAATTAGGGATTCCTTTTTCGGATCCTTTAGCCGACGGTCCCATTATTCAAAAAGCTACCTCTTTAGCTTTACAAAAAGGAGCTAATATCAAAAACTTCTTTAAATTTCTTAAGCAATTGCAAGGCTCTCTAAAGATACCGGTAGTAGTTATGTCTTATTATAATCCTATCTTTAAGTTCGGAGTAAAAGAGTTTTTTAAAGAATTAAGCCAATTAGGAGTTTGTGCTGTAACAGTGGTAGATTTACCTTTAGAAGAAAGCAAAGAATATTTAAAGCAGGCACGTAAGTTCGGCATAGATACCATATTCTTTATTACTCCCACGACACCTTTATCGCGCATAAAAAAGATAGCACAACAAACCAGCGGGTTTATCTATTATATTTCGGTGACCGGGATAACTGGACCACGAAAGCTTAATTATTATCAATTAAAATCCTATATAAAGAAGGTAAAAAAAGTTAGTAGTTTACCAGTATGCGTAGGATTTGGAATCCATAACCGCTCTCAAGTCATAGAAATTAGTAAATTTAGCGACGGTGTTATAGTAGGAAGTGAAATTATCAAATTTATAGAGAGCAATTACAAGCGAAAAGATTTTTTAGCGCGCTTAAAAAAACATCTAAGATTACTTAAAGGATAATTGTGACGGAAGTAATAAATATAAACGGCCTAACTTTAATTTACCACCCTTTTATTGACCGCCAAACAGCCTCTTTGGGAATTTTTTTACGAGTCGGTTCTCGTATCGAGCTCAAGAAATTCAAAGGCATAGCTCATTTTTTTGAACACATGGTTTTTAAAGGAAGCAGCAATTATTCTTGCAGCCAGATCAAACAGGAAATCGAAGGAAGAGGAGGCTCTTTAAATGCTTTTACTTCTCATGAAATGACCGGTTATTATGCTCAATTTTTGAAGCGAAATTTTGATATAACTTTAGATATCCTTTTAGATATGGTTTTTAGGCCGCTATTTAAAACCGAAGATATCGACAAAGAGAGGAAGGTTATTCTTGAAGAAATAAAGATGTATAACGATCTTCCTTCTTCGCGGGTAAGCATGCTTTTAGATAGATTGCTTTGGAAAGGGCATCCTTTAGGAGAGGAAGTCATTGGCTATGAGTCTACTGTTAAAAATATAGACCGCTTGGCACTTAATAATTTTAAGGATAGATATTATCATCCTTCTAATATGGTGATTTCTTTTAGCGGAGATTTTTCTAAAAAGAATATAATAAATAAATTACTTAAAAAAATTAAGCCGATACAGAAAAAAACGAAATTGAACGTTTTTCCTCCTTCGTCTTGCCAAGGATTGAATATAACTATTGAAAAAAAAGAGCTAGAGCAGGCGCATTTATGTTTAGGGTTTAGAGGAGTTTCTTATGTGAATCCGCAAAGGCGGATTATTCAGTTAATAAATATTATTTTAGGCGCTAATATGAGTAGCCGTTTATTCGAAGAATTAAGAGAAAAAAAATCTCTCTGCTATGATATTTCTACCGAAGTAAGAAAATATAAAGATAGTGGAGCTTTTATAATACATACGGGTTTAGATACCAGCAATATCTTATTAGCTATTCGTACTATTCTTAAACAGCTAAGTATATTGAAAGAAAAAGAAGTCTCGATGAGCGAATTATTAAGAGCCAAAGATTATTTATTAGGCCAAATTGCTATGGGCCTAGAGCATCCACAAGGCACAATGTTCTTTTTTGCCGAGAGCTTTATCACGCTAGGTAAAATTTATGATTACCAAACTGTTAAGCAAGAAGTAGAGGCGGTAACAGCGCTTCAAATAAAAAATTTAGCCAAGAAAATATTTGATTTTAAAAATATCTGTATTTCTTGTATCGGACCGGTACCCGATAATCTTAAAAATACTATCAAAAATTTAAAAATAAAACTATGAAATCTCAAAAAGCCCTTACTAGCCGGCAAAAAGCTTTGAAAATAACTGAATTTATCAAAACCAGGAAGGCTAAAGATATAGTTATTTTAGATATGAGAAAAGTCAGTAATTTGTGCGACTACTTTATTATTTGCTCGGCAGAGTCATCTCGGCAAGTAAAAGCTATAGAAGAAGCGGTTATAAAAGAATCTAAGAAAAGTAATATAGGAATTCAACATTGCGAAGCCGATGAGTTACCACAATGGGTGCTGGTTGATTTTTTTGATATCATCTTGCACATTTTTTTAGAAGAGACAAGAAATTTTTATAATCTTGAGTATCTGTGGAGTTCTGCTAAAAAAGTAAAATTAACTTTTTCTTCCCGCTAATTAACTTCCTAAAAATTTTTTGAAAAAATCGTAAATAAGTGTTGACATTCATTTTATTTTTGTTAAATTATAATTGTAAGTCAATTTCGACATTGATTTTCGTCAAAATAAAGGAGGTGATCCATGGCGAAGAAGAAAAAAGCAGCAAAAAAGAAAAAGAAATAAAGTCACTAAGGTTTAATTACACACCTTGAGAATATAAACCCCGTACTAATAAAAAGTACGGGGTTTTAATTTTTACGCTTCACCATGTTTTATTCGTTCACGATTAAGGTATAGCTTTTTGGTTTCTCTATGATATAATTTCTTCCAAAGATAAAACAAAAATTAATAATAATTTTTTATGTTCACCGGTATTATAAAAGAAGTAAATCAGGTCGAAAAAGTCATAAGAGCGAATTCTCTAATAAAATTGGGCATAAAATCCGATTTAATCCTGCCGGAATTAAAGTCTGCCGATAGCATTGCGGTAAACGGAATATGTCTTACTTTAGTAAAAAAAGAGAAAAATATACTTTTATTCGACGCTATACCTTCTACTTTTAAGAACACTAATTTGAAACGCTTAAAGAAAGGCGATTTTGTTAATTTAGAGCCAGCTTTGAATCTCGGCGAGAAACTAAGCGGCCATTTTGTTTTAGGTCATGTTGATGTGGAATTAAAATTAAGGAGAATTATTAAAAAAAGTAGTTATTGCCAATTAGAGATAGAACTACCGTCCGCAGCTAGAAAATTTATCTTAGATAATGGTTCCATTTGCATAGAAGGAATATCTTTAACAGTTAAAAAAGTTTTAACTAAAATTTTTACGGTAGATATAATTCCCTTCACTTACCAGAATACTAACTTAAAGTATAAGAAGGCCGGAGATTGGTTGAATATAGAGTTTGATTACCTTTTGAAAAATAGAAAATAACCCTAAATGGTTTTCTTTTTAATCGGGGGATAGCGCAGTTTGGTAATGAGACTTACGTTTTTCTAACCAAAGGTTAAGAAAAATGTTTAGTCGAATTATCAAATGCTTTTAAGTGGTAATAGTTTAATCGGGGGATAGCGCAGTTTGGTAATGAGACTTACGTTTTTCTAACCAAAGGTTAAGAAAAATGTTTAGTCGAATTATCAAATGCTTTTAAGTGGTAATAGTTTAAT
>JAGOLA010000113.1 GCA_017994375.1 Candidatus Omnitrophota bacterium
ATTATGGCTATTTTTAGATTTCTACCTTCTTTCTTAAACTATCGGTTTAAAAACATAGAAAGCAGTAACTCTTTGGAGATAAAAGAGATAGATAGAAAGGACAAAGAATCTTTGTCTTCCGGCAATATCTTTTTTGAGTTTTCTCCCCACCCTATCTTTAGACAGGCTGGTATTAGCATTTTAAAAAATCCGTTTTTTAAATTTTTACACTCATTTTGGGAACGCCTGCCCTACGGAGATTATTTTGGGCGTTTTATCGCTGTTTCCGCAGAAGGAAAAATTAAGAGATTTAAGCCTTATCGGATAAGAAAGTCAAAGCAAAACTAATAAAATGTCGGGAATAAAAACTTTAAATAAAAACGGGCGTTATCTTCGAATATCTCTTTATTGCATTTTGATATTAGCAGGAATACTGCGTTATTTGAACATTAGTTCTGGTTTAGATCTTAAAGACTATGAGATGAGCTTGACTTGGGCTAAGATAGATGAGGAGACTACTCTAAATTGTTTATTCGGTACTCTTTTTCGAGGAGACCTTAATCCGCACAATTTTATTTACCCTTCGTTATATCGCTATTTTCTATTTTTAATTTTTTATCTTTTTTTTCTCCCTAAAGCTATTCTAACCAGAAGTGGCGTATTAGCATTATTACAAGTGCAAGCTATGCAAAATCCTTCCATGTTTTTTCTTATCAGCCGCTATGTTTCAGCTGCTTTTGGAGTAGCAACCATATATATTTTATACCGCTTGGTAAAAAAAATTTCTAACAGTCGTATTGCTTTTATTTCTAGTCTGTTTTTAGCTTTATCTCCGTTGCATATCCGTGAGTCGCATTTCGGCACTATCGATGCTACTTTAACCTTTATGATGCTATTGAGCCTGTTTTTTATTCTTAAGATATATCTTAAATCTAGATTAAAAGATTATCTTTTATCTGGGCTTTTAATTGGCCTAGCGATTTCTATTAAATATAACGCTTTTGTTTTGGTGTTACCTTTATTAGTTGCCCATTTTTTACAAAGAAAAGCTGGTTTAGGGTTATTAGGTTATGGCTTTTTAGCTATATTGTTTAGTTTTTTAATCGGCACTCCTTTTTCGATTTTGGCTCCCTTTGAATTTTTTGGCGACATCAAAATTCAAATTAGTTCTTTATTTCCCGAGGGCATCTTAGCTAACATTGGATTCTTATTTAGATATAAATTATTAAGTTGGCTTTTTATCGGGATACTTATCGGTATATTTTTAGCTTTTAATAAAAAAAATTACCCTTGGGTTATTTTATATGTTTATTATTTTTCTTATTATGTATTAACACTAGCAAATAAAGGTTTTTTTGGACGATATCTCTTGCCTTTTGTATCTATTTTTTATGCTTTAGGAACGTGGATATTATATTCGGGACTAGAAAGAATTTTTAGAAGAAATACTTTTATTGTTATTCTGATTTTAGCTTTATTGGCTATCGTACCTTTTTTACAAAGTATTTACCATTGGCATAGAGCCTTATCTTTTCAGGATAGCAGGCAGGAATTTTTAAGATGGGTTTCGGATAATAATTTTACTGATAAAAAAGTATTTTACCTGACATCTTCGCAATTAGCTTCAAGGGCTAAAAAAGATAGCCAATTAGGAGTTTGTTTTTGGGATGTTATTTCTTCTTCGGATAAAAAATTAGCTTCTCTTAATAAGAAATTATTTTTACAAAGAATCATTATAAACTTGAAAAATATTATAACTTCTAAAGATTCCAATTATGAATATTATGTGGTATCCGCTGAGGTAGCTTTAGAGCAAAGTTCTTATCGAAATTTACTGGCGGTTTTACTACGGCATTGTGACTTAATTTATGAACTTAATTTTGAATCTATCCGTCGTAACGATAAAGAGCTTTTCTTATTTTTGCCATTTGACGCTTATTCTAGAAATCAGAAGGCCGGACCGCATATAGCCGTATTTAAAAAATGTCTTTAGTACACTAATGGTATTTTCTAGCCAAAAGTCATTTTACTTGTCAAAGCATAGTAGCTATGTTAAAATTTACAAACATGGATAAGATTTTTTATTGTCTAGATAAATCCCTAAAGAGAATACCGGCCTTTCTAAAAGACGCCAAAAAAGTAAATAATATAAAGGATATACCTAAAGAGGTTTTTGCCTTAGTAATATTCGATGAGAAGTTTTTAAGGAGGAGGCAAAAAATAGATTCCGAATATCTTTTCAATAAAGTTTGCCTTATTTTTTTTAATAAAAGATCTCCCGAAAATAAAAAAATAATAAAACAATTCCGTTTTTTTGATTATTTTAGCCAGGAAGATTCCGATTTTTCTATTCGCTTTAAAGTTAGACGGGCAAGCCAAGTCTTAAATCTTAAAAAAGAATCCAGTAATCTTAAAGAACAATTAGCCAAGAAGCATAAACGGATAGAAAAAATTCTTTTAGTAGATCCTTTGACTGGTTGCTATAATTGGCGGTACTTTTTAAACCGGACTCACCAAGAATTGAGCGCTTCCCGCCGGCATATGTACAGCATTTCTTTTGTTGCGGTAGATATCGATTATTTTCGTAAAATAAACGAACTTTACGGGGCTAAGGCTGCGGATGTAGTTGCTAAAAAATTAGCTAATATTTTAAGAGATAATCTACGCAAAGAAGATGTTCTTGCTCGCTGGAGTGGCGATGAATTTTTTATTATCCTTCCTCAGCTAAAATCCAATGATGTAAAGAAGGTTGCTTCAAGAATTAAAGAGAAAATCGAGATTGCTAAATTTTTATATAGAAATTTAGTATTAAACATAAAGACTAGTGTAGGAGTAGTTTCTTCTCCGGAAGACGGCATTTTTAATACCCGCGATATTATAAATGCTTTGGATAAATGCCTTATTTATGCTAAACGGCGGGGAGGAAGCGCTATCATCCCATACTCACAATTGAAATTTAAAAAAGCTATTCGTCTTAAGCGTAAAGCAAGTGTAGAGGATTTAAGGGGAAAGATAGAAAAGATGAATATTCTCTTGTCCCGGGATTTATTAGAGATGATTTATGGTTTTGCCCGGGCAATTGAAGCTAAAGATTATTATACTGGAAAACACGTTGAATATACCGCGACCTTAGCCGAAGAAATAGCTAAAGCTTTGCGTTTAGGCGGAAGCGAACTGGAAGATATTAAACATGCGGCAGTCTTACATGATTTGGGCAAGGTTGGCATAAAAGAAAGCATACTTTCCAAAAAAGGCCCCTTAACTTACGAAGAAAGAGAAGTGATAAAAACTCACCCTTCTATAGCCGCCGAAATTTTAAGAGGCATACATGCCTTAAGAGGCGCGGTTCCGGCAATACTTTATCATCATGAACGTTATGACGGTAAAGGTTATCCAATGGGTTTAAAAGGAGAAGAAATACCCCTAGGCGCGAGGATATTGGCTGTGGCTGATGTTTATCAAGCGCTCATTTCCGACCGTCCCTACCGAAAGGGCTTTAGTATAAGAAAGGCCTTAAAAATTATGAAAGAAGAATCTGGTAAACAGTTCGACCCTAAAATAATCAAAATATTCTTAAATATTATCGATAAAATAAATGACAAAACATGAAATTTATATGCAAAAAGCCTTACAGCAGGCAAGATATGCTCAACTGGATGATGAAGTTCCGATAGGTGCTATAATCGTATATAAAGATAGAGTCATTACCCAGGCTTATAACCAAGTAGAACGCTTAAAAGACCCTACCGCACATGCGGAAATACTCGCCATTACGCAAGCCGCAAGCTATTTAAAGACTAAGTGGCTTAAGGGTTGTACGCTTTATGTTACTATTGAGCCT
>JAGOLA010000114.1 GCA_017994375.1 Candidatus Omnitrophota bacterium
AAGGATATAGTCATAGACGTCGTTTCCGGAGTGCCGGATTCCGGCATAGCTCATGCTATCGGTTATGCTATGGAAAGTAAAAAGCCCTACCGGCGCCCTTTAGTAAAATACACACCTGGATATGGCAGGAGTTATATTCCACCTTCTCAAGAGACACGCGATTTAGTCGCTAGAATGAAGCTAATTCCTATTAAAGAGATAATTGAAGGCAATAGGATAATTGTTTGCGAGGATTCAATAGTTAGAGGCACACAGCTTAAAAATTTTACGGTAAAAAAACTTTGGGATGCCGGAGCTAAAGAAATTCACGTCAGACCAGCTTGTCCGCCTTTGATGTTCCCTTGCCGATTTAATCTTTCGACCCGCAACATTCAGGAGTTAGCAGCTAGGAAGGCAATTCGCAGCTTGGAGGGCCAAGATTTAACAGATGTAGGAGAATATATCACTCCTAGCAGCGAGAAATATAAAAAGATGCTAGATTGGATAGCTAAGGATTTGGGAGTAACTACCCTTAGATATCAGACCATTGATGATATGGTAAAAGCTATCGGCATAGCACCTAAGAAGTTATGCCTTTATTGCTGGACCGGATCTTGCCACTAATCCTCAAATATTATCTAACATTTCGGTAGCTAAATTAAGAAACCCCCTCCCAAAAATGGGAGAGGGTCCGTGGCCTTAGCCCCTTCAACAGGGACCTATATTAAAAATAACATGTTTTTTATTTACCGGGCAATAGCTAGAAGGTATTTAACAGAAAACGTTTTCTGTAGACAGTTTTTCTTTACAATCATTAGACATTGATTTAAAATGAGTTGTAAACTAAAAATTAAAATGTCTATTAAGACTATTCTTATTTTTAACCCCTTTGGTATAGGAGATGTTTTATTTTCTACACCTTTAATAAGAAATCTCAAAAGACGCCTTCCAGAGGTAGCAATATCTTATATTTGTAGCCAGCGTGCCTACCCCTTATTAAAAAATAATACCTTTTTGGATGAAGTTTTGATATTTGAAAAGGACCAGTGGCGTTCAATAGCCGCAGCATCTAAAATAAAATTTGTCAAGGAACTAATTTCTTTTTGGCGAAAAATCAAAAAGAAACAGTTTGATGTTATTTTTGACCTTTCTCTTAACTCTCAATACGGTTTCTTTTTTAAAACAATCGGTATAAAAAAAAGAATAGGGTTTAATTATAAAAATAGAGGCAGATTCCTTACCCATAAGATAGATGTTTTCCAAGGTTACTGCGATAAGCATGTGGCCAGGTATTATTTAGAATTGCTTAAATTCTTAAATATTACTCCTCAAGATTATCCTTTCGATATTTTTATCCCGACAAATAGTTTTAATTATAGGGAATATTTTTTAAATAAATATAATCTTAGCTCTGATTCTTTGTTGATCGGGGTATGTCCTGGATCCGGAGACAGTTGGCAGGAGACTGCTTATTTTAAAAGATGGCCAAAAGAGTATTTCTTAGAAATTTGTTTGCGGTTAGCTCTTAAACCAAAAGTAAAAGTTATACTTTTAGGTTCCAAGAGCGAACAACCTATTTGTGATTATATCCAGGCTAATACTAAAGGTAAGTTATTGAATTTATGCGGTAAGCTCAATTTAGAGGAGCTTTGCAATATCATTTCTTTATGTAAACTAATTATCACTAATGACGGTGGCCCATTTCATATTGCTCAGGCTTTAAGAAAAAAAGCCGTAGTTTTTTATGGACCGGTTGACGAGAAAGTATACGGTGCTTATCCTGACATTGCTGCTAATGTTGTTTTTAGCGGCAAAACCGCTTGCCGTCCTTGTTATAAGAAATTTAGGTTTCAAGGATGCCAGTTCGATAAGCTATGCTTACGCCAAATAGAGCCAGTTACAGTTTTTTCGCAAATAGAAAAAGCCATATTCGGCTAACATTACTCTTTACATTTTATATTCAGTATTGTATAATTTAACGTCTTTACTAAATAGATATGAAAGTACTTAAATTAGGCATACCAAAAGGAAGTTTACAGGATAAAACCATCGAAGTATTCAAAATGGCAGGATTCAATATCTATGTCAATCCCCGTTCTTATTTTCCTACTATCGATGATTCCGAAATCGAAGTTACACTTCTTAGAGCCCAAGAGATGTCGCGGTACGTTGAGGATGGCGTTTTAGATTGCGGAGTTACCGGAGAAGATTGGGTTTTAGAGAATAATTCCAAGATAGTAAAATTAGCGGAATTACTTTATGCTAAGCAAACCTTAAGCACAGTCAGATGGGTAGTTGCCGTAAGAAATGACTCTAAGATAAAGACCATAAAGGATTTAGAAGGTAAAAGAATAGCTACGGAGTTGGTTAATTATACTAAAAAATATTTTAAAAAGAAAAAAATTAACGTGGAGGTAGAATTTAGTTGGGGTGCGACCGAATTCAAAGTCACCAGCGGCCTGGTAGATGCCATAGTCGAAATAACCGAAACCGGGACTAGCTTACGTGCTAATAATTTAAAAATCATAGATACTATTTGCGAATCCAAGACACTTTTTATTGCTAATAAAAAGGCTTATCAGGACCCTTTTAAATATAAAAAAATGGATAATATCCGGCTTTTGCTGGGAGGAGCTTTAGAATCGCGTGATAAGGTAGGTATTAAATTGAATGCTAAGACTAGCGATTTAAATAAAATATTAAAAGTTCTCCCGGCAATGAAAAAACCGACGATTTCTCCCTTAAACGTAAAAGGATGGGTTGCTTTAGAGGTTATTTTAAAGGAAAAAGAAGTGCGCAATCTGATTCCTTTATTGAAAAAATCAGGAGCCCAAGAGATAATAGAGTATTCTTTAAATAAGGTCATTCATTAATTTGCATAAAGGGATTTCCGTAGCTAAGGAGAAATTATGCCTTGCGGAAGAAAGAGAAAATTAAAAAAAGTAAAAAGACACTGGTTTAAGAAAAGAAGAAAACAACAAAGACATAAATCACGCTAATACTCATTAACTTTTTTGCTTTGCTTCTAGAAAAGGATAGTCTTTACTTCTTAAAGTTAAAGGACAAAAGTGGAGAGTCTAAAACATTTAGGTATCAACAAGCTTAGGTATTTAATAATTCTTTTCTTTTGGGTAATAGTTTCCTGCCTTAGTGCTCCGGCAGTATTCTCTCAAAGTCAAAAGTCTCTCACTAGCCTCTATAGTAATTATTTAAAAGGACTTCTTTTAGCGGAAAAAGGTGAATATGCCCAGGCAATACAAGAGCTAAAAAAAGTTAAAGCTAAAGATCCTAATTCTATTTATATTCGTTTAAAGATAGCTACAGTTTTAGTGCGTTGGGGTAAGTTAGAAGAAGCCGAAAAAGAATTAAAAGAAGCAAAAAAAATCGATTCCGAAAATTTAGATCTTTCTTTAGCTTTAATTTTAGTTTATTCCTATGCCGGTAAGAATAAAGAATTGGAAGAAACCTACCAAGAATTTCTTGAAAAAGCACACCAATTAAAACCGGCGAATGTGGGGATATCAGAATATCTAGCTCAGTTTTATTTTTATAAGAAAAGACCTCAGGAAGCAATAAAGATATATGAGAAGATTTTAGAAAATAATCCTGATTATGTCGAAGCTTTTTTATGGTTAGGCTATTTATATGACGAAACCACTAATCGCGATAAAGCCATTGCTATCTGGAAGAAAGGTTTAGAGAAAGATTCTGAATACGCTCCTATCTTGAATTCTTTAGGCTATACCTATGC
>JAGOLA010000115.1 GCA_017994375.1 Candidatus Omnitrophota bacterium
GAATAATAAGCATTACGTTAATTGCTCCGTAGTAACTACTAGGAGCTAAGATATGTATTATCTCTTCTCCAAATAAGATCATCCCTAAAACTACCGAAATAGAAAGGTAGGTAAAAATAGTAAAATTTCTGCCGATAGAGTTTGCTGCTTCCTTGCCACGGTCAAAGATATCTTTCATAAATATCGGATGATAAGTAGATTGTATGGCAGTGATAAATTCAAAAAGTTTTCGGGAGACATTCTGAGCTATACTATATATACCAGCGCTGGATAAAGAAACAATGCTGCGTAATAAGTATTTATCTAAAAATTGAGATACCGGCCCACTAAGATAATTACCTAATAACGGTATGCCGTATTTAAAATTATCTTTTAGTATTTTAAAATCGAATCGGAAAGGAAACTCTCTTTGAAATTTCCAAAACAGCATGCAAAATATAATTAAAGTAGCTAAAAAAGAGCCATAAATTACTCCCAGGTATCCGAAACGTAAAACTGCCACAAAAAATAAAACTAATGTTGCATTCATAACCATCTGTATTATGGTAAAACGCGAAAAGCTTTTCGGTCGTTCCATATTCCTATACATAGTAAGATAGAAAGTAACCAGAATATTTAAGCATACCGTAAGATAAGAAATAAAAATAGCCAAGCCACACTCGGGATTTCCCATAATTAACCGCGAAAATAAGCTCTTATTGACAAAAACAAATAACGACGAAACTATATAAACCAAAAATAAAAAAGCCGTGGTGCTGTTAATTAAACTATTTACTTTGATAGAATCTTTGCGGTATTCAAAATAGTAGCGTTGAGCAGCAATATCAACGTTACAACCGATAAGACTGGTAATCAAACTAGGAAAGCTAGTAGCTAAGGCTATAATTCCGAAATCCTCCGGTGTCAAAAATCTGGTCATTATCGGTAAAGTTATGAGCGGCATAAGACTACCTAATAAAGACGGCGATAAATAATTTAAAATGCTTTTTACTCTTTTTTCGGCGTTAAAAGAAACTTTATTTTTTTCTGTCATAAAAATTATTTATAAATATAAAATTTAAACTATCTTAATAATTTATATTTCGCTATTAACTTATTTATGAACCGCTACTAATTTATCTTCATCAAAATCTATACCTACCTCAAATTTAGGTTCCCATTTTTGGGTTTTGGGGTTTTTTAAAAATAGTTTTTTATTCACGAATTTATCTACAACTTGCCAGAAATCTTCTAAAGAAATATCGATGTATTCACAAAATTCTCTAAGGTATTTATCCCCACACTTTCCATCATATTTTTTTATTAATTCAATGCCTTCTTTCCGCGTCATCCGATCCTCTCTTATCGCATAGCAAACTTCATCAGTAACAAATCCAAATCCAAATTTATAGTATTTAAGCATTTGATTGATAATTTGCATATCGGAATCGATGGAACAATAAGGATTTAGCCTACCTGCTTGAAAAGGATCGTGGTCTTCTCTTTTGCTTAATCCTCTTTCAATAGAAAAATCCGTATTTTTCCAAAATCCCCACTCTTTAGCATAATAATTTAAATAAACTCCTTTAATATTAGATTTTTTTAATTCATCTTTATCCGGAAATTGGTACCACAGTAATTCTTTTAATCCTATTCCTTCAACTTCCCAATCCTTGGCATTTCCTCCGCCTAAAGTGTTACATTGATTAATATTTAAGGCATCGTCATTACAACCAACTCCCTCGATTACTCCTAAAGTAATTCCGGGATTTTCACCTTGGATAATTAAAGGAATATTAAACCTTAAGGCAGTTATATAAGAAACCGCCCATAAAGGATATTCAGTGGGTTTAACGGGATTTCCGTACTTGTAAAAAGAGTATTTTATTGTCTTTTTCCAAACCTTAGGATTGGGTCTATATATCATGGTATCGAACCCCTGCTGAATTAAATTCTCGATATTTTTAGCTCCCCATTCAGTAATTCCATCGGGGGCTAAGTTAACTAAGAGACAATTTAAGCCTAACTTCTCCTTGGCATAAAGTGCCTGGAAAAGACTATCTTTTCCACCACTAACCCCGATAATACAATCGTGTGAACTTTTGGTATTTTTCTTAGCCCAGTCGACAATGTCTTTTAATTCTTTTTCTCTCTTTGCCCAATCTATCTTTGCCCTTTCTTTTTCAAATTTACAGGCAAAGCAAACTCCATTTTCATCAAATTTAATCCCCGGACGAGTATCGGGCTGAAGGCATTTTTTACAATATTTCATTTTATAACTCCCCCTTATGTAAATATTTTTATTCTAAAATCATCTTTTTTTTATTAAATTCCAGCTTAAAGGCACGGCTTTCTTGATATCTTTAGCTGCTGCCTTTCCTATTATTTCTCTTAAATATTTAAGCTTAATTCCATTTGATGGCCTTATCGATTTAATATTATCTTCGGTAAACAGCTCTCCCTTTTTTATATCCTTTACGACAAATAAAGAACGGCGAAAAACTTTACTTATTTTTTCATCATTAGTCAAACCATAAGCAATTTTTCCTAAAGATTTTTCAGCTATTCTGATATTTTCTACTAAGGATTTTAACTCCGGCGGTTCTATAGAAAAAAAACTATCTGCAGTTTTAACCTTTCGGGATAAGGTAAAGTGCTTTTCGATAATTCTTGCTCCCAAACAAACAGCGGCTATAGAAGTAGTTATACCTAAAGTATGGTCGGACAAGCCAACAGCTAATTTAAATTTTTTAGCCATATCCGGTATAGTTTTTAAATTCATCTCTTGGTATCTAGCCGGATAACTGGAAATACATTTTAAAAGTGCTATATCTTTGGCTCCGGCTGACTTAGCAGCGCTAACTGCTTCTTTTATTTCTTTTAAATTGGCCATCCCGGTAGATAAAATCAAAAGTTTTTTAGTTTTAGCCATATGTTCTATTAAAGGCAAATCTACTAACTCAAAAGAAGAGATTTTATGTATCGGGACAGCTAATTCTTCTAAAAAGTCAACGGAAGTCTTATCAAAAGCAGTAGCAAAAAATATAATCCCTATATCATCCGATACTTTTTTTAACTTTTTAAACCAATTCCAGGGGGTATAAGCTTTCTTGTAAAGTTGATAAAGCGTCTGGCCTCCCCATTTAGGATGATGAATTTGGAAATATTTATTACTGCAATTTATAGTTAAAGTATCCGGGTTGTAACACTGAAACTTAACAGCATCAACGCCACACTCCTTGGCTTTACGTATCAGCGAAACTGCCCGTTTAAAGTTTTGTCCGTGGTTAGCGGAAACTTCGGCAATTATAAAGGTATCTTTTAGCTTTTTTAAATTTATCATTGTCTTCTCTTTAATTTAAAGACCATGGTTTTTTTTCTTTTCTTAAAAGTATTGTGTGAAAAAATAAAACCGGCTTTGCCAAAAGCTTTTTGGGAAGCAATATTTTTGGCTAAAACTTCTGCTATTATTTCTCTAATTCTAGGTCTAGTAGCCATAAGCTTCCTTGAAGCTGCTTTTATAACTTGACTACCTAATCCTTTATTGAAAAATTTAGGATTTAAATTGATATTAATATAGGCTTGTTTGGCTAAATTAATCTCAAACCTTACCTGGCCGATTTTTCCTTTTTTCTTACTTTCCGCTATATATATTTTTGTCGTTTTATCTTTAAGCTTTACGCCGAACCAAAACCTATGGTCCTTATAACTAACCGCCTTCTGATTAAAAGAGTATTTTCTTA
>JAGOLA010000116.1 GCA_017994375.1 Candidatus Omnitrophota bacterium
TCTTTAGGCTATACCTATGCCGAGGAAGAAATTAATTTAGATTTAGCGGAAAGTATGATAAAAAAAGCTTTACAGAAAGAGCCTGATAACGGAGCTTATTTGGATAGTTTAGGTTGGGTATATTTTAAAAAAGGGGATTTAAAAAAAGCTGAAAGTTATCTCTTAAAAGCTGTAGAGCGCATGAAAGATCCTGATATTTACGAACATCTAGGAGACCTTTATATCAAATTAGGAGATAGCCAGAAAGGCAAAGACTATTATCAGGAAGGTCTTTCTAATTTTCCGGAAGATAAAGATTTACAATCGAAAACTAAAGAGTATGGAGAAAAAGATAAAGTTTCTGAAAACAAAGGCCAATAAAGTTAGAAAGTCAGTAATTGAGATGTTAGCTAAAGCCGGGAGCGGACATCCCGGCGGTTCATTATCATCTACTGAAATCATAACTTGTCTTTATTTTGAAATTATGCGGCATAATCCCAAAGAACCTACTTGGCCGCAACGAGATAGATTTCATTTATCTAAGGGGCATTGTTGTCCTGCTGTTTATGCTGCTTTAGCATTAAGCGGTTATTTCCCCTCAGAAAAATTATCAACTTTAAGAAAGTTGGGCTCAACATTGCAAGGACATCCAGATCGGCGCGTTCCTGGTATCGAAGTAGCTAGCGGTTCTTTAGGCCAAGGTTTATCTGTTTCTTTAGGTATGGCTTTAGCAGGAAAGATAGATAAACAAGATTTTAGGGTTTATTGCCTTATGGGAGATGGCGAAATCCAGGAAGGTAATATCTGGGAAGCAGCAATGGCTGCAGCTCATTATAAATTAGATAATCTTTGCGGAATCGTTGACTATAACGGTTTTCAAATTGACGGTAGAACTGAAGAAATTATGAATTTAGAACCATTAACTAAGAAATGGGAAGCTTTTGGTTGGCAGGTTTTAGAATGCAACGGACATAACATAAAAGAGCTTCTGGAAGCTTTTAATAAAGCCAAGACAGTTCAGTTAAAACCTACGGTAATCATAGCGCATACCGTTAAAGGCAAAGGTATTTCATTTATGGAACATGTTGTAGATTTTCACGGCCGGGCTCCTACCGAAGAGGAAAGCAAAATTGCCTTACGGGAATTGGAAGATATAGATAGAGATGAGAAAAAACTTTAAGAAAAATAATACTAGAGATGGAAAAATTATATTCTAGAGATATTTATGGTAAAACTTTGGTTGAATTAGGCAAGAAAGATAAAAAAGTAATAGTCTTAGATGCTGATCTTTCCGGTTCGACTCGAACGGCAATTTTCGCAAAAGAATTCCCGGAAAGATTTTTTAATTTTGGAGTAGCTGAGCAAAATATGATGGCTGCAGCTGCCGGTTTAGCCAGTTGCAATAAAATAGTATTTGTTTCTACTTTTGCTATGTTTGCTACCGCAAGAGGCTTAGACCAGGTACGAAATTCAATTTGCTATAATAATTTTAATGTTAAGATAGTAGCTACTCATGGAGGAATAACAGTAGGCGAAGACGGAGCGTCACACCAGGCTTTAGAAGACATCGCTTTTTTTAGAGCTATACCGAATATGAAAATCATTATTCCAGCCGATGCTCCGGAGACAAGGTCAGCTATTATCGCTGCTTATGAAACTAACGGGCCTTTTTATATCCGCCTAGGTCGTTCTAAAACTACTACTATCCCTAATAAGAAAGAATTCGTGTTAGGAAAAGGTTGCTTATTAGAAGAAGGCAGTGATTTAGCGATTATTTCTTGTGGCATTTTGGTGTGGGAATCGCTCTGCGCCCGGGAAATATTAAAAAAAGAAGGAATTTCAGCAGCTGTTATCAATATGCCTACTATTAAACCCATAGACGAAGAACTTATTTTGCAAATTGCACAAAAGTATAAAAAAATAATAGTTTGCGAAGAACATCAGGTTACAGGCGGCTTATATTCTGCCGTAGCCGAGGTGTTAAGTCGTAAAGTTCCGGTTAAAGTTGAGTGCATTGGGATTAAAGATGTATTTGGGCAGTCTGGTACACCCGAGGAGCTATTGGATTTCTATGGTCTCTCCGCTAGTCATATCGCTAAAAAGGCAAAAGGGTTTCTTAGGCAGCAGAGTTAGTATTTTAAGCCCGGCCAAAATCAATCTTTATCTTAATATAATAGGTAAGTATACCAAAGGTTTTCATAGAATCGAAAGTATCGTAGAGCGTATTTCGCTATGCGATGATATAACCATCAAAGTTAAAAAAGACCCAACCGTCGATATCTCTTCTAATATCAAAACCTTAGAAACTAAAGACAACCTTATTTTTAAAACCATAACAATTCTGGAAAAAAAATTTAAGATACCCTTTGGGTTTGATATCTATCTTAATAAAAATATACCTTTAGGATCTGGTTTGGGGGGAGGTTCGTCTAACGCCGCCAGCGCAATTTTAGCTCTAAAAAGCCTTTTCGGTTGGAATTTAAACAAAAAAGATTTATATCAATTAGGCGCTAAACTAGGAAGTGATGTCAATTTCTTTTTAGCTGAAAGCCAATTTGCTTTATTAGAAGGAAGGGGCGAAAAAGTTACTCCTCTTGATGTTTCTACTAAGTTTAAACACTTTGTTATTTGGCCGGCTTTATCGATTTCTACCAAAGAAGTCTATAAACATACAGTAGGCAAATTGACAAAATTTTTTAACAATGTTAAGATAATGCAATATGCTTTAAAAAAATCAGATAGTTCTTTGATTAAAGCTAACATATTCAACGCCTTAGAGAAAAGCGCTTGTTTAGTGAACGATAGATTAAGAGAGATAAAATCTTATCTTCTGGATAAGGGCTTTGTTTTTTATTTGACCGGTAGTGGCAGCGCTTTCTATTCTATAACTGCTCTGCAGAAAGTAGCAAGAGATCCATTGACAATCAAAAAATTAAAAAAGATAGCACCGAGTAAATGGCTAATATTAGAAGCCCAAACATTTTAAAAGGAGGTTGGTTCTATGGAGATTACAGAAGTTAGAGTCTCTCTTCGGGAAAGCGAGGGCAAGCGCCTCAAGGCCTATGCTACTATTACCTTTGATAATTCGTTCGTAGTAAGAAATATCAAGGTTATCGAAGGTAATAATGGTTTATTTGTGGCAATGCCGGCCAGGAAATTAAAACAATTTTGTTCTCGTTGTGGCAGAAAAGTTGATATCGGAAGTCAATATTGCAACCATTGCGGAGCGCAATTACCCCCTTCTTCTAAAGAGACGGATGAAAATCGGCACACTACTCATCAGGATTTGGCGCACCCTATAAACCAGGAATTTCGCGATTATCTTCAAGCCAAAGTATTGGATGCTTATCAAAAGGAAAAGGCTTCGCCTAAAAGGGAGGTAGCTAAAGAGGAAGACGCTGCCGAAGGAGAATAAGAAGATAAAAAATAATACCTTAAGTTTAAGAGTATCAGGAAGGTAATTTTAAGAAACGCTAATTAGATATAGAAAAGTAATTATAAATTAAGAGTTTTTTGACTTTTAGGTACTATCTTGTCCTGACTTACGTCAGGACAATTCGACTAAATCCTTGACATTAAATGTCAAGGATAAGTCTCATTGCCCGGTAGTGTAATTGGTAACACATCAGATTTTGGTTCTGAGTTTCCTGGTTCGAGTCCAGGCCGGGCAGCCAATGTTGACA
>JAGOLA010000117.1 GCA_017994375.1 Candidatus Omnitrophota bacterium
CTCTATAGGTAAGCGTCGGAAAGCTTTCGTTACCATCAAGCCAACTTAAAGGTATCCAGCCGGATACCCCTTTATTAACTCCGCTTAAAATAACTACTCTAGCTCGATCTTCAAATAACTCTACATCTAAAACTAAGGCACTTACGTGATTTTTTATTTTTAAAACGTCAAAAGAGTCTAAAACAGCCTCAAAATTGTCTCTACTACCGTAACGAAGAGTAATACTCATTCTATCACAAGCCTTCTCATTAGAAGCTAAACCGATAATATTTCGACGACAAGGACCGTTAATCTTTACCCACTTACCGACTAAATCATTGTAGCTGGCAAAGCTATTTAGAGAAAAAGATAATGCTAAGATAATAACTAAGCCGATTTTTATTTTGCAAAACATAAAATTTAACCTCAGTGCAATAATACCATATAACCCAAACCAAAAACCTTATTAAAAATAAAGATTTTATGTTTTGCTGTAAACGCTTTCCGACAAAATAAGCAAGTAAAAATTTGGCAAGTATGTTTAGATTAAAAAACGGAAAGAAAAATTAATCGGAAGTATCTCTTATCAAAACTAGTATCGCTGACTGCGGAACAACAAAGTACTTTTTATTTTCAAAAATTATTTCTACTCCTTGTTCTTTTAAAAATATACAGCGGTCTCTTTCTTTAGCTTGAAGCGGAAAATATTTATCACCGGATTTTCTCATCCATGGCTCCTCATCAAGGCTAGTAGGATCTGGTACTGGATATCCCGGGCCAACCTTAGTTATCCGCCCTAAAAGAATACTATCTTTCTCCTTCACTCCCTGCGGTAAATACAATCCGGAGTCGGTTTTACTACCGGATTCTTCCGGTTCAATTAGAACTTTATCACCTACCGGAATTAAAAAATTCTTCATAATTTATTTAAATTTAAATTTCTTCTGCCGAAAAACTTTAAAACAAGCGTCTACTACTTTAGGGTCATATAAAATACCTTTGTTCTGTGCTATCTCTTTTAAAGCTACTCCAATACCCAGAGCTGCTCGATAAGGACGATGCGAAGCCATAGCCTCTACTACATCAGCCACTACTAAAATTTTAGCTTCCAGTAAAATATCTTTACCGGTAATTCCAGCCGGATATCCTGAGCCATTGATTTTTTCATGGTGCTGAAGCACTATCTCCGCTACCGGCCAAGGAAATTCTACCGGCTTTAAAATTTCATAGCCGATCTGCGGGTGAGTCTTAATAATATTAAATTCTAACTCCGTTAGCAAGCTCGGCTTACTTAATATTTCCGAAGGAACATATACCTTACCTACATCATGTATAATAGCAGCCATACGAACGCCTTCTCTAGCATCAGCGCCTAAACCCAACTCTTCGGCAATGGCACAAGCTAACTGAGCTACCCGTCGTTGATGACCGGCGGTATAGGGATCTCGTCTTTCTGCCGTAGCAGCTAAAGCAATAACGGTTTCTTCTAAAATCCGCCTGAACTTCTCTAGTCCTTTCTGACGTTCTTCTTCTATAGTCCTATTGGCAGTAATATCAGAAGAAACTTCAACCACTCCTATTACCTTACCTTTTTTATTTTTTACCGGATAACCGCGTATAAACCAAACTTTTCCGTCCGAAGATTTTAACTCTTTTATTTCCGGCTGGCCGCTAGTAAAAGCCTTTTTTACCGGACAAAGCTTACTTAAAATATGGCGTTTTCCCCAAATAACATGACAATATTGACCGATTATTTTGTCTAAAGGTAACCCGATATTTTCTTCAGCAGCTTTATTAGCCCAAACTATCCGCATTTCTTTATCGTGATAAATAACAACTTCAGAAACACTGCTTAATATTACTGTTTTTTCCTGCTCGGACCTTCGTAACACTTCCTCTATGCGTTCTCGCTCGGTTACATCCCGTACTATAGCAATAGTAAAAGCTTGCCCCATCGCTTGAGTCCAATTAGCAGATATCTCTACAGGAATAATTTTACCGTCTTTAGAGCGATAGCGTGATTCTAAAGAAGCTATTTTTTGACGTTGCATATTCTTCCAACAGCTACGCCAAATTTTACGTGGGTAGCTAATGTCAATGTCGCAGATACTCATCGATAATAACTCCTTTCGGCTATAACCTAATAACTTAGAAGCAGCTGGATTTACGTAAAAAATATCGCCGTTAGCTTTCATGCAAAAAACGGCATCTTTGGTATTGTCAAAGACGCTTTTGCTGAATAATAAGTCTCTTTCTACTTTTTTCCGATCAGAAATATCACGGAATATACCACAGATTATATCCTTATCACCTATAGGCGTTACGGTAGCGGTTATCTCTACTGGTTTTATCTTACCGGATTTAGTTATTATCTCAGCTTCTTCATTCAATATATTTCCGGTAGCAACATGGCGCTTAAAATATTTTAGGTAATAATTCCTTTTTTCGGGAGGGTGTAATATAGTATATTGTTTTCCGATAATTTCTTTTCGATTTCTTTCCAGAAGTTTTTCAGCTGCTTTATTGCATCTTAAAAGAATTCCTGTTTTAGGATCGGCCCAAAAGATAGCATCCTTGCTATATTCAAAAGTAAGCCGAAATTCCTGCTCATTTTTCTTTAATATATCTTCCATTTTCTTAGAATCAGTTATATCACGGACATACTCTATTACTCCCGTAACTTCTCTGGTTCTCCAATCTAATAGAGGGAAGGCGTAAAGTTCGAACCAACCGATAATCTTTTTGTCTTTATCTCTTTTAGGTATGATCTCAACGGAAGTCTTATGACTTTTTAGCGCCTCTCTGGTAGGACAGATATCGCAACTCTTATGACGTCCGTGGTAAGCTTGATAGCATTTCTTTCCTACCAAAGGCAAAGAATAAGAATACCAACGCTCCATGGTTTTGTTTACCTGTAGTATATTATAATTTTTATCCAAGATGCTAATTCCGTCCTGGATACTCATAAAAATATCGTAAAGAAAACGTTCTGACTTACGTAAGGAATCTTCTATTTTTTTACGCTCGGTAACATCCCGCACTACTCTGATGAAAGCTTCGGGTTTGCCTTTTATATCTTTAATTATAGAAGTATTTATATCTGCCTTGAACATTTCACCGGTGGTTTTATACATGGTATATTCTTGCCCTAAGGAATAACCTTTATTTTTAATTTTACCTAAATCCTCTCTGGCTTTGACTTTTTCTTTAGACATTAATAAATCGAAAAAGCTCTTCCCAATAAACTCATCTTTATGTTTTAAGTCAAATAATGAAGCTGCCCGTTCGTTAGCCATGATGATTTTTCCTTTTAAATCGTGTAAAAAGATAGCATCGGGCGATGTCTTAATCAGGCTGCGGTAAAATTCTAAACTCTGTATTCGGGCTTCTTCGGCGCGCTGGCGTTCTTCCTCTATGCTTATCGCCGAGGCGATTATTTTCATTAAATTTTTATCTTCCTCGGTAGGAACAAAATCCTTTTTATACACTACACACAAAGCACCGGTGGGAAGCGGGCCTAATTTAACCGCTAAACCAACATAAGTTTTTAAACTAAATTTAGCGACGTTGGGATCGGTTTTCTGATAGGGCATCTTATCCAAACCGCGAAAAACTAAGACCTCTCCGCTACCTTCTTTTATTACGTCATAACAAATATGCCCTTGAGCCTTATCAACTGG
>JAGOLA010000018.1 GCA_017994375.1 Candidatus Omnitrophota bacterium
TCGTAGCTCTGTATCTTTATATTTAGGGGGTTTATACGAGAAAGAGAAAAGATACGATATAGCTGAATTATATTATCAGAAAGTATATAAGGAAGAAACTAGCTCTTCTTGGATTGATGAAGCGACCTTTTCTTTAGGACATCTTTATTTTAGCCTTAATGATTTAGCACAAGCACAGAATTATTTTCAAAAATTATCGACCAAAGATACGCCTTTGGGCCTTAAGGGAAAATTATATTTGGCAAAGGTATTAGCACAACAAGGAAAAAACCAAGAAGCCTTGGATATTTATGATAACCTTATAGAATTATCAATTCCGATATCGACGGCAGCTTTAGTGGAAAAAGGATTTTTGCTAAAAGAGATGAAGCAATATTCTCAAGCTGCCGAATTGTTTAAGGCAGCCCTTACTAAGGGAGTAGAGACGATAGAAATTAGATTTTCTTTAGGTTTATGTTTAGAAAAATCCGGCCTAGAGGAACAAGCCGTAGAAGAATATTTTAAAATTATCTATACTTTTGAGCAGGAAAAAGAAGAACCAGAATTTATCAACAATACAGTACGTGCTTACTTTCGGGTAGCAAAAATTTATGAGAAAACAAATAAAATTGATGATGCTAAAAAAATTTATGAAAAAATAATAAGTTTAGGCGTAGAAGAAGCAAAGGTTGCTAAGGTGCGTTTGGAAGAATTGCAAAAATATCAAAAGTAAGGAGGGTTTATGTGGGAATTGATATTGAAGAGTGGATGGGTAATTGTGCCAATAATTTTATGCTCTTTTTTTTCTTTAACTATTATTGTAGAAAGGTTATTATTTTATTTTAGTCTTAGGGTTAATAGTTTAGCGGTTATCTCGTCGGTATTAGATTTAGTCCGTAAGAATAAAATTACCGAAGCTATCAACACTTGCGAAAAAAAGCCTTTTTATGCTACTAATATTTTAAAAGCTGGCCTTTCTCATTACGAGGCTTCGCAGGAAGTCATAAAAGAAGCTATGGAAAATGCTTCTTTATACGAGATACCCAAACTGGAGAGAAATCTAAATTTTTTAAGTACTATAGCTCATATTTCTCCTCTTTTAGGCTTGCTAGGTACGGTAGTAGGTTTAGTAAAATGTTTCTATATTATCGAACAAAAAGCAGTGAATGTAGGGGTAATTAATCCTTCCGATTTAGCAGGAGGAATCTGGGAAGCTCTTTTGACTACAGTGGCTGGTTTATGCGTAGCGATTCCTACCTATATTATGTATAATTATTTTGTACATAAAGTAAATTTAGCAACTTTAGAATCGGAAAGAGCGGCTACAGAATTAATAGAGATACTTTTACAAAACCGATATACCGATGAAATTTAAACAAAATGTCAAATCAGAGAGCGGGCTACGTCAGATAGATATAGCACCTTTAATAGATTGCATTTTTTTGCTACTCATCTTTTTTATGCTTACCTCTAATTTTATAGTTATGCCTGGGATTAATGTTAAACTTCCCAAGATTTTGTCTCCAGAAAACATCGGTGCTTTATCATTGACTCTGGTAGTATCGAGTGAAGATATAATATATTTTACCGATAAACCCTATACTATCGAAGAGATAAAAGACCTTATTAAAGATGGCAAGTACGATTCTATTTTTATAAAAGCCGATAGAGATGCTAGCTTAGGTGCGGTCGTTAGAATCTGGGATGTTTGCAAGAAACTGGGCATAGAGAAAATTGGTATAGCCGCTACCTATGACGATTAGCCTGCTATAAATAGCATTAGTTACCAAAGATAAAGAAAATTTATGCTTAAGGCAGTGTTAATTTCTTTAATTTTACATCTTTTAATTTTTTCGACTTCTGTTTATATAGATGTAAAAGCAAAACCTTTAATTTATAGTTGGGTTGATATCGTCAAAGAAAAGGACCTATTTTTAAAAAGCAAAAAAGCTGATTTTCCTTTAGGGGTTAATTTTTCTTCCGGGCAGCTTAATAAGGATTATTTTTCCCCTTTGTTTCTAAGGTATCCGGGAACCCTTAAGAGTTTGGGGGAAGATAACTTTATTTTTTCTAATATTTCGGATAAAATGACCGCCAGCGTTGTTAATTTTAGAAGTAAAATTAATTGCTTTTATCTTTGGGATAAGGCTAAGCTTTTTTCGGATTTAAACCAAGAAAGAGTAATTTATAAAGCTTATATATCTTCTTATGGAAAAGTTCTAGTTCTATATCCTAAGAAGTTACCTTTTAATTCTTACGGAAACTTACATTTCCAGGAATATCTTCGTCAAGCTGCCTTTTATATGGATGGTAAATTTTGCTGGACAAACTTAGAAGGAAGGGTAGAATAAATGAAAATAGGATTATCCTTATTTTTAAGTTCTTTATTAGGTGTTTCGATAGTAATAGCGTTTATTTTAGAGTGGGTTGTAAATAGCAGGATTTCTAATGACCGCAGAAGGAAGATTCGCCTCGAAAGAAGAAAATGCGAAATTTGCGCTTCAGTATATTTTACTTCTATTTTCTTTGAATTCTGGCGGTGTCCTTTTTGCGGAAGTCTAAATAAGGAAAAATGATTACAGAAATAGGTATAGTTGCCGGCGAGATTTGGAACTTTCTAGATAAGTACGGGCAGGTTAGCTTAGAAGAACTCTGCAGTGGTATAGAAAAATCTAAAGAAATAATACTGATGAGCCTAGGTTGGTTAGCTAGGGAAGGACATGTTTTAGTTGAACATAAAGGCAGTGATTTTGATATAAGCTTACGAGAAAAAGAAAACCAAAAATGAAAAAAGGAATAATTCTGGTAGTAGTTATTGGTATTATGCTAGTGATATTGGCACTAGCTTTACTAGCTACTTTGATAATGACTCAAGAAGCGCGGCTTGCCGAGCATAAAATAAGAAGGATACGCGCTTTTTTTGCTGCTCAAGCCGGAGTGACATACGCGGTGGAGAAGATAAGAGAAGGAATAAACCCTTCCGGAACCCCAGCTTTATATATTGGCGCCAATATTGTTGGCTATCCACCAAATACAGGTTTGGGAGTAGACATAGCTTATAATCCTACAGATAATTCTGGTCCTGAAGGAACTCACCCTATAGCGGTTACTGTCGATTACGACTTCCCTTTATAATATAATTTTCTATAATATTTGTTGATTAAATAGCAACGAAGTTTGCAACCAGCTTTTCTTGACACTTCATTGTTTATTTGTCAAAATACTTCAGTTAAAAGTAATAATATTAACTTGGGCCGGTAGTTCAGTTGGGAGTCAATCAACTTGGCGAAGCCAAGATCCATTACGTTTACCTGGCTTTGATTGCCTCCGTTGTTTTGTTATATAGATGAAGGTTTGTTTTCAAATTTAAGTAATTGGCATATTAACTTGGGCCGGTAGTTCAGTTGGGAGTCAATCAACTTGGCGAAGCCAAGATTCATTACGTTTACCTGACTTTGATTGCCTCCGTTGTTTTGTTATATAGATGAAGGTTTGTTCTCAAATTTAAGTAATTGACATACTAACTTGGGCCGGTAGTTCAGTTGGGAGAACGCCTCGTTCGCAACGAGGAGGTGAGCGGTTCAAATCCGCTCCGGTCCATGGATTATCTTATAATCGATTACTTTAGGACCATTAAAAGTGGCTATAGTCTGTAGGCCTAATACATTATTTAGATGCCATAATAAATCCTTCGGATTCTCTTTGCCTTCGGCAAATATGGCATACAAATCCGCTCCGGTCCATAAGTCTTCAAAGATTGTTTTATTATGCAAAGAATCAGAATATATATAAAACCAGCTAGTATTTCGGATGTAATTTCTATTAGTGATAAGAATATTCTTAACAAGTTACGTAATGTATTGCGTTTAAGAAAAGGGCATCGGATTAATGTTTTTGATGGTGCAGGAAGAGAATTTGTTTACGAAATAGAAGAGTTGGATAGAAAATATTGTAGTATTAGACAAAAAAATATACTTAAAAAGGTTAAACCTCTGCAAAAAAAGATTACCTTAGCATTTCCTTTAGTGAGAGAAGAGAAATTAGATTTTATCTTGCAAAAAAGTACTGAATTGGGAGTTTACGAATTTATCCCTTTTATCTGTGAACGGAGCCTAAATATAAAATGTTCAGAAGCGAAATCTGAAAGGTGGAAAAAGATAATCAGAGAAGCTGCTCGGCAGTCTGAAAGACTTTGGTTGCCTCAGCTAAACCGCATTATAAGCTTTAACGATATGATAAGTAGCGAATATGATTATAAGATAGTTGCTTCAGCCAGTGGAGACTATTTTGGAGGTAACTTTAAAGGTAACAATTATAGTATTATTATTGTTGTGGGTCCTGAGGGAGGATTCTCTGATTCCGAGAATCAGTTTCTAAAAGATAAACACTTTAAGTTTGTTAAACTGTTAGAAAATATATTAAGAGTAGAGACTGCTTGTATTTTTTCAGTCGGTTTAGTAAATTATTTTATAAATAAAGAAAGTGATAAAGCAAAATAAACTATTGTAAATAAAAGATGTATATAATCTTCGCCAAAGGCGAAGTAGCTCAAACTATTTTAGGAAACAGTAGCCATATTATATCCATCATTAGTAAAGGCTTGGAAATAAAGTTTTTGAAAAGACATAAAGTAACAAAGCAAAATAAACTATTGTAAATAAAAGATGAAAGTCAAATTTTTAACATTAGGATGTAAAGTGAACCAGTATGAAACTCAAAGTTTGAAAGAGCAATTTTTATCTTTAGGACATCAAATATCGCCTGATAAAGCTGATTTATACGTAATAAATACCTGCACAGTAACTAAACGCGCCGATTACAAATCTAAAGAGGCAATTTTGCAAGCTCGACGGGAAAACCCCCAGGCAAAAGTAGCAGTATGCGGTTGTTTAGCGGTATTAAATAGGGATTTTATTGAACAACTAGGAGTAGATTATATTATACCTCAAGATAAGAAACACCTTTTAAGCAATATTGTTTTAAATTTGCCTGTTGACTCCAAAGAGGCTGCACAATATTCTTCGGGTGTTTGGGGGTTAAAAATAACGAATTTTCCTAATCGCCGGGCTTTTGTTAAGATTCAAGACGGCTGTAACAATTTTTGTTCATTCTGCAAAATACCTTATTTACGCGGTAAATCACAAAGCCGTCGGATGGAAGAAGTAATCAAAGAGGTAGAAAATTTATCTTTGTGGCATAAAGAAATAGTATTTTGCGGAGTGAATCTTGGTCTTTACGGACGAGAGCTAAATTATACTTTAGATGATTTGGTAGAGAAAACCTTAAATCTACCAACTTTGGGAAGATTGCGCCTTAGTTCTTTAGAACCTTTCTTTATAAATAGAAGTTTATTCTCTTTTCTTAATCATGAAAAGCTATGCCCCCATTTTCATTTTTCTTTTCAATCCGGTGATGATGAGGTTTTATATTATATGAATAAAAAAGATAAAGTATCTTTATATGAAGAGCTAGTGAATTTAGCCCGTTCTATTTTTCCCGATGTAGCTATTAGTTGTGATATCATCGTAGGTTTTCCTTATGAAACCGAAGAAACTTTTCGAAATACGGTAAAATTTTTAGAACGCGTAAAACCGATGCGAATGCATATCTTTACTTTTTCTCCGCGGGAAAATACACCCCTTTGGCTAATTAAGATAAAAAATCAGAAAGATATCAGCAAACGCTACCGTTATTTAAATACTTTAGCTAAAGATTTTTCTTCTCAATACCGGGATAGATTTATAGGCAGGATACTTAAGGTAGTAACAGAAAATATAGAGGATGACTTTATCTCTGGACATGCCGAAAATTATTTGAAAGTTTCTATAAAAGATAAAGTGCCTTTGGGCGAAATCTTTTCTGTAAGAATAGAAAAGAATGAACAAGATAAACTTTTTGGTTCTGTTGTTAAGTAGTTTATATAACTAGATTTACTTAAATACATTATAATATTTCTTGAAAATATAATGATTAATGTTAGCATAAATAAATTATGAAGATTCCTCTAACAGTTATTATAATCGCTAAAAATGAGTCTAAACGTATAAAAGAGTGTCTTGAGAGCGTAGCTGGATGGGCAGAAGAGATAATCTTATTTGATGATGAAAGCGCAGATAATACCAGGGAATTTGCTGCCGATTATGTCAACAAAGTTATAGTTTCTAAAATGGATATAGAAGGCCGATATCGCAACCGGGCTTATTCGCAGGCTAAATATGAGTGGGTGTTAAGCCTAGATGCCGATGAGCGCCTGACAGTCGAGCTTAAAGAAGAAATAGAAAAAGTTTTAAGCAGTGGGACAAAAGCTTCAGCTTTTACTATACCCCGTAAAAATTTTTTAGGTAATTATTGGTTGCAATGGGGAGGGTTATACCCTTCGGCTCAAATAAAACTATTTCGTAAAGATAAATTTAGATGGGAAGAAGCAGAAGTTCATCCCAGAGCCTTTTTAGAGGGAAATTGCCTTCACTTAAATAATCCTTTGTTGCATTACACTTACCGTGATTTTTCCGACTTTCTTAGAAAGTTGAATAATCAAACTACCTTAGAGGCAAAAAAGTGGTTGAGAGTTTATAAAGAGAACCCTAAAAAAGCCAATTATAAAATGAATTTACCCCATGTTTTTTGGCGGTGCATAGATAGATTCTTTAGAGCTTACTTTCGTAAACAAGGCTGGCGTGACGGTTTTAGAGGCTTTATGGTTTCCTTCTTTTCTTCTTTATACCAGATTATTTCTTACGCCAAATATTGGGAGATGAGAAAAGCTAAAGAAGAATGAGAGTTATCTTTTTAGACCGCGACGGAGTAATAAATGAATACCCCGGTGATAAAAAATATGTAAATAATTGGAGTGAATTCAAATTTATCTCCGGAAGTATTGAGGGTATAAGAAAACTTAGCTCCGGACCGTTTAAGTTATTTGTTGTATCTAATCAAGCCGGCGTAGCCAAAGGCCTTTATACCAAGAAAGATTTAGATAATATAGATAGGCATATGCTGGATGTTCTTAAAAAAAACAAGGCTTTTCTTTCCGGAATATATTACTGTCTTCATCATCCTTTAGAAAATTGTGCTTGCCGTAAACCCAAGACTGCTCTTTTAGAAAAAGCTTTATCGGATTTTAAAATAAAGCCGGAAGAATCTTTTTTTATCGGAGATTCTTTTTATGATATGAATACGGCGCGCAATTTTAAAGCTAAATCCATTCTTGTTCTTTCGGGCAAAGAAAAGATAGAGAACCGGCAAAATTGGGAGTTCGAGCCCGATTATGTTTTTACCAATTTGTTATTAGCGGCTGATTTTTTAATTTCGCGTTATGGATGAAACCTTAGTAGTTTATGCCAGTTTTGGTGAAGGGCATAAAAGAGCTGCTTATGCTTTAGAAGAATCTTTAAACGCCTCCAGTAAAGATCTTTTAGATTTTTCCCATCCTTTTATAAAAAAGATTTATCCTTTTATCTATCGAACGGTAACTCAATATTATCCTTCTTTTTGGTGCTTTTTATATTCGTCGGTTAAAAAAAGACCTTTTTTACCGTTAGTGAATCAGATTAATAAAATAATATTTTTAAGTTTTAGAAAATACCTTTATAAAGTTAGACCTAAAACCATAATTTTTACCCATTTTTTCCCCGCTGTGCTTATAGACAGTATTATTAAAAAAGAATTAAAATTAAAATTAATATCGGTAGTTACTGATTTAAGAGCTTATCCTCTTTGGGCCGATGATAATATCGATTATTATTTTGCGGCTTTGGATATAACTAAAGACGACTTAATTAAATTAGGAGTCAAGGAAAGTAAAATAGCAGTGGGTTTTGCTCCGATAAGGCGTGGTTTTCTTAAGAGAGATTGCGATAAATATTTAGCAGACAGGTTGTTTTTACGTCAAAATCCAATTCTAATTTTTACATCTACTTCTAAGAAAACTTTGGCTTTGATGCGTAAATCATTAGATTTTATCCTAAAAGATTTTAACGTTATCGTAATTTATGGCCGGGATAAAAAATTAAAACAATATTTAGAGCAATTACATTCTCCTTACGTTAAGTATTTTTCTTTCTACGATAATATCTGGGAATTAATTACTATAAGCTCGATAATTATAGGAAAACCCGGCGGATTGACTATTTTTGAAGGTATTTTTAAGAAAAAACCCTTTATTTTTACCCATTATATTCCGGGACAAGAAGAAGAGAATATGCGCTTAATGCTTAATTGCGGTATCGCCCGCTTTATTAAAAATAAAGACGAATTACTGGAGGCTATATATTACTTCTATAGAAATAGAATAAGCTTCAATGATAACTATCCTTTAACGCTTAAAAATATCCATTAATTATAAACGAAGATGCTGAATATAGCTCAAGTTTCCATACCAATAGGATTAGAGAGGGAGTTTGATTATTACTTTGATCCTCAAAAGCTTAAAATTCAGAAAGGAATGCGCGTTCTGGTGAATTTTAATGGTAAAAAAAGAATCGGCGTAGTGGTTAATTTGAAAAAAAGCTCTAAGGTAGAAAAATTAAAGCCGATTTTAGATATTTTGGATACCACTGCGGTTTTAACTGAAAAGCAAATAAGTTTTGCCGATAAATTAAGCCACTTTTACCCTTATGCTAAAGCAGAATTTATCTTTATGATGCTGCCTTCTTACCTAAAAAAGCCAAAAAAACATGCTTTAGATATAACTTGCAAAGACATTCCAAAAATAATTAGGCTTAAAGATAATCCACCAGTTAGAGAGGATTTGCCTACTAAAACTTTTATTAAAGCCGATAGCTTTATAGAAAGGTACGCTTTTTGGAAAGAAGAAATTAGGAAGGCTTTAGAAAAGGGGTCTGTTTTAATATGTTTTCCGCAACTTTCTTATCTAGAAAGAGCAAGAAAAGTAATCGACAATGATTTTTCTTCTTATATTAGAGTGATTCAGAGCCGGCAAAAGGAAAAAGAGCTTTATTTTAACTGGAATAATTCTCGGGAAAAGGTTTTAGTCTTAGGTACCCGGGTAGCAATGTTTTATTGTCCTATAGATTTAGAGCTAATAATAATAGAAGAAGATAATAGCCCTTATTATTATCATGAAGAAAAACCTTTTTATCACCTTCGGGATGTTGCCCTTCTTTTTTCAGAAATTCATAAGGTAAATATGATTTTAAGTGCCGATTTGCCTTCGTTAAAGACCTATAAACTTATTAAAGAAGGCAAAGTAGTTTTGAAAGATCATGGCAGTTTAACTAATAGTTATATAAAACTGGTTAATATTTCGGAATTTAGCAAAGCGAAACTGTTAAGCCCAATTTTTATAGAATTATTACGTAAAGCTATTGACGAAAAAAAAAGAGTAATTATTTTTTGGAATAAAAAGGGGCTTGGAAGAGCTATTATTTGTTCTAATTGCGGTCGGACATTTACCTGTAAACGCTGTTCGGCATCTTTACAGTTGATACTGGGCAGTAAAGAAGGTATCTGCCCTTATTGCCAAAGCAAAGAACAGTTGCCTTCCGTATGCCATTTTTGCCATAACGGTTATTTTAAGAGTGTTGGCTACGGTATAGAACGTCTAGAAGCTAATTTACGAAAAATATTTCCGGAAGTAAAAATCGATAATTGGCAGATTTACAATGATAGCTCCGATATCGTTCTTACTACTTCTAAAGTCTTAAGTTATCTACCCGATTTAAAAAAGTTTGATTTAGGATTTTGTCTTGATGCTGATTTTTCTTTATCTTACCTTGATTATAATGCTACTTTTAATCTTTTTATCTATCTTAAAAAAATATCGCTTTTTATTAAGAGTGGTATATATGTTTTTACCCATAACCAAAATTATTATCTTTTCCGCTATTTAAACCAAAATTGGATTGATTTTTACGAAGCTGAATTAACTCTTCGCCAGAGTTTAAATCTTCCTCCTTTTTCATTTATTATTAAAATTACCTTAAGGGCGGTTAATAAGAATATGCTTCTAAAAAAGAGCCAGCAAATATATAATAAATTAAAGAAAGTATTTTCGCAGGTATACGGTCCATCGGAAGAGAGGCCTTTTAAGCTACGGGATAAGTATCGCTATGGTATTATTGTTAAAACTAGCGATAAAAAGAAAGCTATAAAGTTAATTAAAAAAGATTTAGAAGGTCTACGCAGCTCAGCGGTAAAATTAGCAATAAATCTAGAATAGTTATTATGTCAAAAGAAGCAAGATTTATTTACTTCGGTAGTTCGCAATTTTCAAAAACGGTTTTAGAAGGACTTTGCAATTTAGGGTTAATCCCTTTATTGGTAGTGACTAAGCCCGATAGGCCTAAGGGTAGAGGCTTGATGGTTCATCCCACAGAAACTAGCGATTTTGCAACTAAAAAGAAAATACCTCTTATTAAGCCGGAGCATCTGGTTAATAAAGATTGTCTAGAAGCTATAAGGCAAAATAAAGCCGATCTTTTTATAATAGTTGATTATGGTAAAATCATACCTTCTTCTTTGCTATCCTTGCCCAGAATATTACCTCTGTCTTTACATCCTTCTTTATTACCTAGATACCGCGGACCCGCTCCCATTGAATATGCTATTAAAAATGGGGATAGCGATACCGGTGTCACCATCTTTAAAGTCGTAAAGGGGATAGATACCGGAGATATTATTTTACAGAAAAAGATAAAGATAGATTATCAAGATAATTTTTACTCCCTTAGTCATAAATTAGCCTTTGAGGGCACCTCTTTATTGAATGAAGCAATACTTAAGATAAAAAATAACGATTATATTTTGATAGCGCAAAACGAAGATCAAGCCACTTTGACCCATAAGTTCAACAAAGAAGACGGTCGCATTAATTGGGAACTTTCTGCTTTTCAGATAAGAAATTTAGTGCGGGCTTTGGTATCTTGGCCTTCAGCTTATACTTACTATAAGAATATTTTGATTAAAATATTGGAAGCAGAAGTTATTGACAGAAAAGACAGTGATCTTGCCGGTACTGTAGCTAGTATAGACAAAGAAGGAATTAGCGTAGCTACCACTAAAGGCGTTTTAAAGATCAAGAGATTGAAGCCTCAGGGAAAAAAAGAGATGTCGGCTTGGGATTTCGTTAGCGGATACCGGCTTAAAGTAGGAGAACACTTTTAAACCGCAATTTTATGGTTAAAGAATTCCATCTTTTTTTTACTGGCATGGTGCAGGGAGTAGGATTTCGTTTTACCGCTAAAATGTTGGCTGATAGAAACAGTATTAAGGGTTGGGTTAAGAATTTAGCGGATGGTAGAGTAGAGGTTTTAGCTCAAGGCCAAGAGGTTAATCTTAAAAATTTTCTAAAGGAAGTAAAAAATGAATTCTTACGACACATTAATAATGTAGAGTTGGAAGAAAACGCTATTACCACAGCTCACAGGAATTTTAAAATAGAATTTTAACATTAATAAATAATCACGAAATTAATTAACGGATATTAACTATGACTTTAAAAGAAGCTAAAAAGAAAATTGAAGATTTAAAAGAAAGGATAAGGCGTGCTGATTACCGTTATTATGCTCTAAGTGATCCTGAGATTTCAGACCAGGAATATGACTCCTTGTTGACCTCTCTTAAAAAACTGGAAAAAGATTATCCTTATTTGGTCACCCCAGATTCTCCTACTCAACGTATTTCAAAAACAGCCGAAGCTGGTTTTTCGACTATTCAGCATAAAAAACCAATGTTATCTTTAGAAAATACTTATTCTATAGATGAATTAAAAGAATGGGAAGAAAGGATGAAAAGGTTTTTTAAGAGAGAAGAAAAGCTGGATTATTTTGTAGAGCTAAAGATAGATGGTGTTAGCGCTGCCTTGACATATGAAAAGGGAATATTAGTCTTAGGCGGTACCCGTGGAGATGGGGAGAGAGGAGAAGATATAACCAATAATATAAAAACAGTAAAATCTATTCCTCTTAAACTTATGAGCGATAAGATTCCTGCGGTATTAGAAGTGAGAGGAGAAGTATATATCGGTAAAAAAGATTTTATTAAATTAAACAAAGATAAGCTAGCTCAAGAAGAACCCTTATTTGCTAATCCCAGAAACGCAGCTAGTGGGTCTTTAAAGCTCTTAAATTCAGCTTTAGTATCTAAAAGAAATTTAAAGTGTTTTATCCATTCCTTTGGTTTTGCCGAAGGTTGCCGATTCTTCTCTCAAGAAGATTTTTTTAATAAAGCTAAAGAATGGAGATTGCCGCTTAATCCCCATAGTAAATTCTGCAGAAGTTTGAAAGAAGCTATTGAATATTGTCAATATTGGCAAGATAAGCATCATAATTTAGACTATGAAGTAGATGGGGTAGTAGTAAAAGTTAATTCTTTTGCCTTACAGGAGGAGTTAGGCCAAACTAGCAAAACTCCTCGTTGGGCAGTAGCCTATAAATTTCCCGGCCATCAAGCTACTACTAAAGTTAGAAAGATTACCTTTGGCGTAGGCCGAACCGGAGTTATTACTCCGGTGGCCACTCTAGATCCGGTTGAATGCGGTGGAGTTAATATATCCAAAGCGACTCTTCATAACTTTGATGAAATAGAAAGATTAGATATAAAAGAAAACGATGTAGTTTTGATAGAAAGGGCCGGTGAGGTAATACCTAAAATAATCAAAGTAATAACTTCTAAGAGAACAGGAAAAGAAAAATCAGTAAAACCTCCCAGAAATTGTCCAGTGTGTGGCGGCAGTGTCGAAAAAGATAAGCAAGAAGAAGTTTATTGGTATTGTATTAATCCAAATTGTCCTGCCCAGCTCGAGCGTTCTTTAATTCATTTTGCTTCTCGAAGGGCAATGGATATAGAGGGGATGGGCGAAAGCCTAATCAAAGAGCTAGTAAATAAAAATTTAGTAAAAAGCTTGGCTGATATTTATACCTTAAAAAAAGAACAATTACTTACCCTACCTCTCTTTAAAGAAAAACGAGCTAGTAATTTAATCCATTCTATTGAAAAGAGCAAGAAGAGTCTTCTATCCCGTTTTATTTATGGTTTAGGGATAAGGCATGTTGGAGAGAAATCAGCATTAGTACTAGCAGAGAAGTTTCGGTATATCGATAAGTTCTTTAACCTTAAATAAAGCGATTTAAAAGAGATAGCAGAGATAGGACCGGTTATGTCTTCGGCAATAGTAAAATTCTTTTCTTCCTCAAAGTCAAGAAAGATGATCGAAGAATTTAAAAAAGCCGGTCTTACTTTAGCTCAAGAAAATAAAATTGTTAAAGAGAGTATAATAGCCAATAAAATATTTTTATTTACTGGAGAGTTAGAAAATTTTACGCGCTATCAAGCACAAAAAATAGTAGAGGAATTAGGAGCTAAGACAGCATCATCGTTAAGTAAAAGTATCGATTATTTAGTAGTCGGTAAAAACCCCGGTTCAAAATATAATAAAGCAGTCAAATTAGGCCTGGCTATAATTTCTGAGAAGGATTTTTTAAAGTTAATTAAAAAATAAGAATTTTGTCAATAACCCATTGAGCTTTAATCAGTTATAGAATGCCAGATAATAAAATCAAGAAAATGCCTATTTTTTTCTTGACAAAAAAAACTTTTATAGTATTATTAACAGGTCTTTCTTTATTATTAAAAATAAAGAAATGTACCCACGTAGCTCAGTCGATAGAACATCCCAATTTTTATGCCTGGATGGCTCAGTCGGTAGAGCACGTCCTTGGTAAGGACGAGGTCATGGGTTCAATTCCCATTCCAGGCTTGTGAAAAATCGAGAAGATTACACCAACGATTTTGGTCGTGGGTTTAGAAAATAAATAAATATATTTAGAAAAACCACAAAATGTGGGGCGGGGGATTTTTAAACTCTTGCCGCTTTTTTTATTCTAATTTGTTATGAGAGAATTAATTGCATTAGCTTGTACAATTTGTAAAAAGAAAAATTATTACTTTACTAAAAATAAACGAAAGCATCCCGAGAAGTTTACCATAAAAAAATACTGTCGTTTTGATCGTAAGCATACTGAGCATAAAGAAACTAAAGTATAACAAGTTCTTTGTCATTTAACGGGCCTTTATAAAATAAAAACTTTAAGTTATTGAAGTACCGAGAAAAGAGTCTCTGGTCTAAAACTAAGTATTTTAGTTTAGGCGAGTAGCTCAATTGGCCAGAGCACCGGTCTCCAAAACCGGCGGTTGCAGGTTCAACTCCTGCCTCGCCTGTAGTTAACTATTGTTCTGTAGAGGCATTTATTATAGTAAGACTTGAAAGTATATCTAGGTAGTTATTTGTTAGATGTGCTATTCATGTTAGAAATAACTCTACGGTAAAGAGCACAAAAAATATTTACCTGCCGCAAGGTAGCCTCTCTCGCTATGCAGGGTTAAATGTATTATTAAAAAATTAACTTAAGCTTAAAATTAAGAATATGTTAAATAAATTGAAAAAGCTTCCTAAATTTTTCAAAGAAGTAAGAGAGGAGTTAAAAAAAGTTAGTTGGTCTTCCCGAAGAGAGCTAATAGCGGCAACTATAATCGTAATTATTGTATGTATTATTTTAACAAGTTATATCGCAGTAGTAGATTTAGGACTTTCCAGGTTAATCCAGATTCTATTGAAATGATATCGTTATGAAGCAGTGGTATATTTTGCATACTTTAAGCGGTGCTGAAGATAAAGCTAAAGTTAATTTAGAGGCACGAATAAAAGCTAGCAATCTGGAAAATTTAGTCGATAAAATCGCTATACCTAAAGAACAAATTACCGAAGTTAAGCTTGGTAAAAAAAGAGTTTTAGAACGTAAATTTTTCCCCGGATATATTTTAATTCATATGGAGATGAATGATAATACCTGGTTATTAGTACGTAAAACTCCGGGTATTACAGCTTTTATCGGTCCGAGGAGAAAGCCTACACCGATATCTCAAGAGGAAGTAGACCGTATTTTAACAAAAGCCGAGGAGAGCAAAGTTAAACCTGCACCTAAAGTTACCTTTGAAAAAGGAGAAAGCGTAAGAGTGATAGAAGGCCCCTTTGTTAATTTTAACGGTACTATCGAAGAGGTATATCTTGATAAAGGAAAACTTAAAGTGAATGTATCTATTTTTGGTAGAACTACTCCAGTTGAACTTGAATTTTGGCAGGTAGAAAAAATATAATAAGTACAGTGTTTTTTCAAACGCATAGTGCGCAGGGAAAACACTAGTACGAATTACCCCCGAACGAAGCGAGTGGGGTAAGGAGTAAGCAATGGCAAAGAAGAAAAAGAAACCAGTAGCTCAAATAAAATTACAAATACCTGCCGGTAGCGCTAATCCTGCTCCGCCTGTTGGTCCGGCGCTTGGTCAACAAGGTGTTAACATTATGCAATTTTGTAAGTCATTTAACGAAGCTACCAAAAATAGAGAAGGTATTATTCTACCGGTCATAATCAGCGTTTACGAGGATAAATCTTTTGATTTTATTGTAAAAAATCCTCCGGTTTCTATTTTGTTAAAAAGAGCAGCTAATTTAGCTAAAGCCAGTTCGCAAGCCGGAAAAGAAATAATCGGTGAGGTTACTAAACAACAAGTTTTAGAAATAGCAAAAGAAAAATTACCCGATTTGAACACCCGTGATTTAAACCAAGCAATAAAGATAGTGGAAGGAACAGCAAGAAGTTGCGGAATAAAAATTAAAAATACCTAAAAGCTATGAAAAGAAGCAAACGTTATATTAGTGCCGAAAAATTAGTAGATAAAAATAAAAGTTACGGTCTTGAAGAAGCCATAACCGTTTTGAAATCTATGACTCCTGCTCGTTTTGACGAAACCGTAGAGATAAGCGGAAAATTAGAGGTAGACCCTAAGCAGTCAGAACAGATGATAAGAGGTTCGGTAGTACTTCCTCATGGTACGGGTAAAAACGTTAAAGTTTTAGTCTTTTGTGAACCAGATAAGGAAAAAGAAGCTAGTAAAGCCGGTGCCGATTATATCGGGTCAGAAGAGGTAATAGATAAAATTCTAAAAGAAGGATGGACCGAATTTGATTGCTGTATTTCTACCCCTTCTATGATGAGGTCAGTCAGTAAACTAGGTAAATTCTTAGGACCTCGAGGTTTGATGCCTTCGCCGAAAACAGGCACTGTTACCGATAACATTTCTTACGCTGTTAGCGAAGCTAAAAGAGGCAAAATTGATTTTCGGATGGATAAATTTGGCTGCATCCATGTTGGTGTTGGAAAAATATCTTTTGATAAAAATAAGTTGGTAGAAAATGTAAGGTCTTTTATCGAAGCACTTCAAGCTGTAAGGCCGCAATCAGTCAAAGGAGATTTTATCGTCGGCATTTATTTATCTACCACAATGAGCCCTTCGATAAAGTTAAACATACAATAAAAACTATGAAAAAATTAGGTTTATTAACGAAGGAAACTATAACAGGAGAGTTAAAAGGAGAGATCCAGAAAACTTCCGGTTATTTTTTTATTGGATTTAATAAAATCGCCGCTTACCCTTTTAATGTCTTGCGTAACGAACTTAAAGAAGCCGGTGCACGCGTACTAATTACTAAAAATACTCTTTTTGATAGAGTATTAGCAGAATTAAAAGGGCAGTCCGATTTAAAAGAGATGCTTAATTCAGAAACTGGTCTAGTTTTAGTTTATGATAGCGATGTCGTTAAAGTCTGTAAAGTTTTAATAGATTTTGCTAAAGAAAATGAATCTCTCCAACTTAAAGGGGGAGTTATAAAAGATAGAAAAGTTAGTCAAAAAGATTTAAAAGCTTTGGCTAAACTTCCTTCCCGAGAGGTACTTTTAGGCATGGTAGTTTCGGCTATGGCTTCTCCCTTGACAGGTTTTCTTTCTAGTTTAAACCAAATAATTTTGAAATTTATCTGGGTTGTCGAAGAGATAAAAAAGACTAAAGACAAAAAAAATAAATAAGGAAAAGAGGAGGTAGTCATGTCT
>JAGOLA010000118.1 GCA_017994375.1 Candidatus Omnitrophota bacterium
TACTTATGCTTTGGCTAAAGAAAAGGCTGATTTAGTTATTAGAAATGAGAGAAATCTCGGTAAAGGAATGTCTTTAAGCCGAGGGATATCGCATCTTTTTGCTAATGAAGAGTTTGATTATATTATTATGATGGATGCCGATGGCCAGCATAGCCCTTCGGATTTAGGAAAATTTCTGGAAGCAGCCAGACACGGAAAAGATTTTGTAGTCGGAAACCGGATGCAGAAACATTTAGGTATGCCTTTAGTCAGAGTAATTACCAATAAGTTTATGTCTTGGCTTATTTCTTTGATAGCCAGGCAAAAAATTCCTGATTCTCAATGCGGATTCCGTTTAATTAAACGTGAGGTGCTAGAAAAGATAATAATTAAAACCCAGAAATTTGAGATAGAGTCAGAGGTTCTTGTAAAAGCTGCTAGGCTAGGTTTTAAGATAGAAAGTATACCTATAAGAAGCATTTATTCTAAAAGTTTAAGAAGTAAAATCCAGCCGCTCATCGATAGTATAAGATTCATAAAATTTTTATTTAGATTAAAAAATGGAAGAGATTAATTACAATAAGCTTCGCGAAGAGATGGTTTTTGAGCAGATATTAAAAAGAGGCATTTATGATAAAGATATTTTAGAAGCATTTAAAACCGTCCCCCGGCATCTTTTTGTCCCGCTGCAACAGAGAGGGTTGGCTTATTCTGATTGTCCTCTTGCGATTGGTCAAGACCAAACCATATCTCAACCTTACATAGTAGCTTTGATGACTAAGAGCCTGGAAATTCAACCAGATATGTCTGTTCTGGAAGTAGGTACTGGCAGTGGTTATCAGGCAGCAATAATGGCTTTTCTTGGAGTTAAAGTGTACAGTATCGAAAGAATAGCCTTATTGGCAAAAGAAGCAAGAAAGGTGCTGGATTCGTTGGGGTATCAGAGTGTTCAGATAAAAGTCGGTGATGGTACTTTGGGTTGGAAAGAGTATGCTCCTTACGATAGGATAATTGTTACTGCTGCGTCGATGCATCTACCCAAGGCATTAGTAGAACAAGTTAAAGTCGGCGGTAAAATTATTATTCCGTTAGGAGAACGATTCCATCAAGATTTGACTGTAGTTAGTAAAATTAGCAAAAATGAAATAAAGAAAGAAAATATTTGCGGTTGTATTTTTGTTCCTTTGATAGGAGAAGGTGGTTGGAATGAGCTTCCCTGATTGGATATTATCGCTACCCAAAGAAGTTGCCGTAGGCTTTGTGGCAGCTTTGCCGATTTTTGAGCTAAGAGGCTCAATACCATTAGGGGTTTCTTTAGGGCTGCCTTTGATGAAGGTTTATTTTTTATCTCTTCTTGGTAATTTTATCCCGGTTATTCCGCTATTAGTCCTGTTTAAGTATTTTTTTCATAAATTAGAGAAGGCTAAATTATTAGGCCGGTTTTTTAGATGGTGGTTTAGAAGAGTGGAAAAAAAATCAAAAATTGTAGAGAAATGGGGGTTTTGGGGCTTAGTATTTTTTGTGGCTATTCCTTTTCCGGCTACCGGTGCTTGGACTGGTACTGTCGCGGCAAATTTATTTGAAATGAAAGTAAGAAAAGCTACTTTAGCAATTTTAATCGGAGTCGCTATCGCCGGTATAATTGTAAGTATTGTTATAGGTGGACTAGATAAGTTTTTTTCTTTCCCACAAGGGATTAAATAACCCCAATAAAAACTAAAAGTAAATTAAAAACTTGACATTTAATCATAAAATATTATACTTATTTACTGTGTAAGACAAGGGCGTCTTTCCACATTGGAAAGACGCTCTCTTTCTTTTTAAGGGTAGCATGAAGATTATAGAGAAAAATATTTCAGTAGAGAGCTTGGGCGTAAAAATTACTAAATTTAAGATTGACTCTTCTATTATCGCCGCAAAATCTAAACCCGGCCAATTTGTAGTTATCATGGTAGTTGAAGAGGGGGAAAGAATACCCTTGACTATTGTAGATAGCGATAAGGAAAAAGGTTTGATTACTTTAATGGTTCAAGAGTTAGGTTTAACCTCTAAGCTTTTAGGTAAATTAAAAGTAGGTGACTCTCTTTACAGTTTAGTCGGCCCCTTAGGGCACGCTACCAAGATAGAAAATTATGGGAAAGTTATTTTAGTAGGAGGTGGCGTAGGAATCGCCGAAATTTATCCTGTAGCTAAAGCTTTAAAAGAAGCCGGTAACGAAATTATTACTATTTTAGGCGCCAAGACAAAAGACTTATTGATTTTAGAGAAAGAGTTAAAAGGAGTTTCTGATAAATTATATATTACTACCGATGACGGTTCTTATGGAAAAAAGGGTTTTACTACCGATGTCTTAAAAGAGCTGCTCAAGTCCGCTAATTATAATTTAATTTATGCCGTAGGCCCGATACCCATGATGAAAAATGTTTCGTTAGCTTCTAAAGAATTTGGGGTAAAAACTTTAGTGTCCTTAAATTCTTTAATGGTAGATGCCAGCGGTATGTGTGGAGGTTGTAGGGTAACCGTTAAAGGAGAAGTTAAATTTGCTTGTGTTGATGGTCCAGAGTTTGATGCCCATTCGGTTGATTGGGAAGAGCTAGAAAAAAGAAACAGAGTATACGAAAAACAAGAGAAATATATTTGTAAATTATATAAGTTATGAAAAAAGATCCCGTAGAAGTAAGAGAGTTTGGGATAGACAAAAGAATAAAATCTTTTGAAGAAGTAATCTTAGGCTATAACGAGCAAGAACTTTTAGAGGAAGCCCAAAGATGTCTTCAATGTAAAAGGCCGACGTGTACTGAGGGCTGCCCGGTAGGTATTGACATAAAAAAGTTTATTTATCAAATAACGCAGAAAGATTATAAAGGCGCTTATGTAACTATTAAAGAAAAGAATAATTTTCCTTCCATTTGCGGAAGGGTTTGCCCTGCCGAATATCAATGTCGAAAAGCTTGCGTATTGACTAAAAAAGGCTCGCCCTTTGCTTCGGAGCAGGCTATTAATATCCATTTTTTAGAAAGATTCATTGGAGATTACGGCTTAAACAATAACTTAGAAGCTTTAGTGGATAAAGATAATAAACTTTCTCATCATAAAGTAGCCGTAGTTGGCTCCGGACCGGCTGGCTTATGTGCGGCCGGAGAATTAGCCCGGCGCGGCATTAAAGTAACTATATTCGAAACTTTGCATAAGACAGGAGGAGTCTTAAGATACGGGATACCTGCTTTTAGGATGCCGAGGGATATTTTAGATTTCGAGATAGATTATTTAAAAAAAATAGGTGTTGAATTTAAAACCAATTTTATCGTCGGCAAATCGGCATCTTTGGAAGAATTATTTAGCTGGGGGTTTTCGGCGATATTCTTAGGTTTAGGAGCAGGAGTGCCTTCTTTTTTAAAAATACCGGGAGAGAACTTAGCTAATGTCTATTCTGCCAATGAGTTTTTAACCAGAGTTAATTTGATGAATGCTTATAAATTTCCCCAATATCATACTCCTATCAATGTTGGCAAAAGCATGGTAATTATTGGAGGAGGCAACACAGCCATGGATGCTGCTAGGGT